>JALZLY010000345.1 GCA_030858465.1 Deinococcota bacterium | reverse complement strand
GTCGTCGGCTGCGCTAGCGGCGTCGACCAGACCGTGCGCCTGGCAGCGGGCTCGAGTGGCGTCGTCCTGCGGGCCGCTGAGCTCTATCCGCACCTGCCCGTGCAGGCCGCGCTCGCGGAGCGCACCCGCCGCGTGGTCTCGTGCGCGCACACCCTCGCCGTTTTCCCTGGCCGTGGTGGCGCCATTGGGCCGGGTTCGGCCCTGGCTATCCGTACCGCGCTCGAGCTGGGCCTACCCGTCTGGGTGGCTGGGCCCCGACCCGTCGGCTCCGGCTGGCGTCCCCTCACTCTCGCCGGGGTCTCCGGCTGGCTCCGCGTCTCGTCGCAGCCGCCCCTTTTCTAGGGCCTTCATCATTCGCGTTTAGCCCGTCCTGTGCGGGCTATTTTGCTTGACATATCTCTCTATCTGTGCTATTCTGATTACTGAGCAGGGGGAGACCCCGCTCGCGCACAATGACAACTAGGAGCACGACCGGCACGCGGCCCGACCGCCTGCACGCTCGATTTGACCCCAGCGCTGGACACGCTGGCCGAGCCTCTGCGCGCTACCGACAAGCCGTACCCGCGAGTGCTCCGAAGTCGCCCTGAGACCAAAGCAAAAGCCGCGCTCCCTTCCACAGTCGCGCGGCTTTCTTAGTCCTCCCGACAGGAGAGAACCAATGACCACTGTAGCAGTTTTTTCCGCCCTTCTTTCCGCTCTCATGCACGCGCCCGAGTCCGAGCGTGTGGAATGCCTGCTGGCCGACTTGGCCGCCCGCGTGGGCGCAGAGGGCCGCGTCTGCGTAGGCTTCCAGACCGACCCGCGCCTGCCAGTCTGCGCCGCTGTTAGCCTGCTCGAGCCCTACGGGGTGAGGGTGCATGAGCGCAAGCGGGCCGGCGGGCGCTTCATCTTCGCGGGGGTAGCGGCATGAGCGCCGCTACCCCGTGCCTCGAGTGTGGTGGTGACGGCTACCACCTGCTCGAGATGGGCTGGCCGGAGGAATACGCGGTTAGCTGCCCGCGTTGCCACGCCACCGGCGAGGAGCCCGAGCCGGAACCCTGCCGCCTGTGCGCAAGCGGCGAAGTTTGGCACTGCCCGGTCTGTGATGGGCGCGCATGAGCGCGCCCAAGCTCGAGCGGCCGCGCCACGACAACACCGCCAACGGCACGCCGGAGTACCAAATCCGGCGAAAGCGTCGCGGCCAGCGCCGGAAGGCTGACAATCACGTCCTCGTGGGAATCGCCAGGGGTCGCCGATGAGCGGCCCCCAACCCCAAAAGCCCAACAAAGCGCTCGAGCTGCTGCAAAAGGGCATGGCCGAGCTGATGGGCTCCGAGAGCTGGAAAGCCGCGCTCGAGGTTCGGGCCAAGCTGCACGCCTACAGCTTTAACAACTGCTTCCTCATCCAGCTACAGCGCCCCGACGCGACGATGGTTGCCGGCTTCAACCGCTGGCGCGACCTGGGCCGCCAGGTCAGAAAGGGCGAGAAAGGGATCGCCATCTTGGCCCCGCTCACCCGCAAGCAAGAAGAAAACGGCGAAGAGAGACGCCTGCTGTTCGGCTTCCGCACCGCGCATGTCTTCGACGTCTCGCAGACCGACGGCGAGCCCATCGCCGAGCCACCCCGGCCCGAGCTGCTCGAGGAGGACGGCGAAGGGATAAGGGAGGCCATTGCCAGGCTCGAGCGCTACGCCGAGAGCCGAGGCTCCCGAGTCGAGCGGCGCGAAGTAGGGGCCGCCCTGGGAACCTTCCACCGGCTGACGAAGGCGATCACGCTCCGGCCCGACCTGCCCCCGCTGCAAACGCTCAAGACGCTCGTGCATGAGCTGGCCCACGCCATCCTGCACGCTGAGACGACGCCCGGCGAGCAGCGCCACACCCGCGAGCTCGAGGCCGAGAGCTGCGCCTATGTCGTGTGTCACTCGCTGGGGCTGGATACGTCACGCTACAGCTTCGCGTACCTGGCGAGCTGGGCCGAGGATGCCGCCGAGCTGATGCCGGCCGGCGAGCGAGCGGTGAAAGCTGCTGACGAGATTCTAGGGGCGCTCGCTGCGCCCGGTTTGGAGCGTGCCGCATGAACTGGCCCGAGCTGCTCGAGAGACTTGCCGCCCCCTTCCCGCCCGTCACTATCCAGTGGCGGGCCGGAGCGACCAACCGCGACAAGACCAAAGCGCAGGCCCTACCCTACGTGGATCCCCGCGACTATGAGCGGCGCCTGGACGAGCTGTGCCCTGGCGAGTGGGCGGTAGTCTTCAAGCCCTGGGCAGAGCGCATCATCTGCGAGCTGACCATCCACGGCGTCACGCGCTCGAGCACCGGCGAGTCCAGCGGCGACGACTTCGCGCCCGGCACGTCTGCCGAGGCCCAAGCCTTCAAGCGGGCCTGCTCGAAGTTCGGACTCGGCCGGCACCTGTACGACATCCCGGCCCAGTGGGTCGGCTACGACAAGGACAAGCGGCAGCTTACCGAGCGGCCGCGCCTGCCCAAAGACCCGGCGCGGCCGGCGAGCTCGACCCCGCCGGCCAACGGGCTGAGGGG
>JALZLY010000344.1 GCA_030858465.1 Deinococcota bacterium | reverse complement strand
TAAAAAAGAGGCCGGAGCAATGCTCCGGCCTCCGCGCTGGCATGAGGGTCAGGACTGCGCTTCGGCGCGCCTTTCCCGTTCGCCCTCTTCGGCGGGCGCTCTCGCTGCCACGGGCACGCGAGCGGGGGCTTCGCGGCGGCGCTCGAGCATCTTTTCATCCGCGACTTGGGTGTAGCGCACCGAGCCGAGGCCGGTACCGGCGGGAATCAGCCGGCCCAGGATGACGTTCTCCTTGAGGCCGACGAGGTCGTCCGCCTTGCCGCTCACGGCCGCTTCGGTGAGCACGTGGGTGGTGTGCTGGAACGAGGCCGCCGACAGCCAGGACTTCGTCGAGAGCGAGGCCTTGGTGATGCCGAGGAGAATCGGCTTCCAGCTCGCCGGGGCCTTGCCCGCATCGAGGAGGCGGTTGTTGGTCTCCTCGATGTCGAACTTCTCGACCACCTGGCCCTCCAGCAGCGTCGAATCACCGGACTCGATGACCTCGACGAACTTGAGCATCTGGCGCACGATCACTTCCATGTGCTTGTCGTGCACCGATACCCCCTGGCCGCGGTAGACGCGCTGGATCTCGTCGACGAGGTAGCGCTGCACCGCGTCGGGGCCGCGCGACTCGAGCAGGTCGTGGGGGTTCACGGCGCCCCTGGTGAGCAGGTCGCCGGCTTCGACCTTGTCGCCGTCCCTGACGACGAGGCGCATGGTCTTGTCGACCTTGTAGAGCTTGTTGAAGTCGCCGCTCTCGCTTGCAACGGTGACGCGGTAGCGCTCGTCGTCCTCGTCGACGGAGACGACGCCGTCCAAGTCGGAGATGACCGCGCGGAGCTTGGGCTTGCGCGCCTCGACGAGCTCGATGACGCGCGGCAGACCCTGGGTGATGTCGCCGCCCGTGGCGATGCCGCCGGTGTGGAAGGTGCGCATGGTCAGCTGCGTGCCCGGCTCGCCGATCGACTCGGCGGCGATGACGCCGACCGCTTCACCCAAAGACACCGGGCGCATGAGCGAGAGGTCCAAGCCGTAGCACTTGCGGCAGACGCCGGCGCGGGTCTGGCAAACGAGCGGGCTGCGCACCTCGACGATCCTCACCTCGGGGTTGTCGCCGAGGCGCTTATGAATCTCGGCGATGTCCTCGGTCATGAGCGCCTTGCCCTGCTCGAAGCCGAGGTCGCCGACCGTGAAATCGAGAGCCAGGTAGCGGCCGTAGAGGCTCATCTCGAGCTGGCTGCGGCTGCGCAGACGCCCGTCGGACCCGTAGCAGGGCACCTCCAAAAAGTCGGCCGTGCCGCAGTCCTCCTCGCGCACCACGATCTCATGGGCCACGTCGACGAGCTTGCGGGTCAGGTAGCCGGAGTCGGCGGTCCTGAGCGCCGTGTCCGCGCCGCCCTTCCTGGCGCCGTGGGTCGAGATGAAGTACTCCAAGACGTCCAGACCCTCGCGGAAGTTGGCGCGAATGGGCAGCTCGATGGTGTCGCCCGAGGGCTTGGCCATCAGCCCGCGCATGCCGGCGAGCTGGCGGATCTGCTGGGGGTTGCCGCGCGCGCCCGACTGGGCCATGACGTAGAGCGGGTTAAACGGCATGTTCTCCTTGAAGTTGTCGAACACCGCCTGCTTGACGCTCTCGGTGGTGTCGTTCCAGAGCCTGACCACCTGCCCGTAGCGTTCGCCCTCGGTGACCAGGCCGCGCTCAAAGGCGGCGTTGATCTTGCCGAGCTTCGCCTCCGCCTGGGTGATGAGCTCGTGCTTGCGCTCCGGAATCGCCACGTCGTCGATGCCGATGGTGATGCCGGTGGTGGTCGAGAGCTGGAAGCCGTAGTCCTTGAGCGCGTCCAAAAGCTTGGCCGAACGCTCGATGCCGAGCAGCTTGAAGGAGTCCAGGACGAGGTCGCGCAGGGCGTTCTTCTCGTAGGGGATGTCGTAGCGGATCATCGACTCGGGTACCGTGCCGCCGTCCTCTTCGAGCGTCTCCCGCACGAATCTGGCAAAGAACATGCGGCCGGGGCTGGTCTCGATGAGCTTGCCGTCGATGCTCACCGTCACCACGTCCTGCATGTCGATGTCGCGGCGCTCGACGGCCAGGAGGGCCTCGTCGATGCTCGAGAAGCGCCACTTGAGCCGGCCGGCCGAGGTTTCCCGGGGGTTGCCTTCGCCAGCCGCCACGGTGATGCCCGCGTTCAGGCTGACCTCGCCCCGTTCAAAGGCCGCAAGCGCCTCTTGAGGGCTGTCGAACGACTGACCGTGTCCCTTGCGGCCGGTATGGACCTGGGTCAGCACGAAGAGACCCAAGATGATGTCGCGGCTGGCCTGCACGTTGGGGTTGCCGTGGGCGGGCGAGAGCAGGTTGTTGCTGGAGAGCATCTGGAGGCGCGCCTCGGCCTGGGCGTAGACCGACAAGGGCACGTGAATAGCCATCTGGTCACCGTCGAAGTCGGCATTGAAGGCCTCGCAGACCAAGGGGTGAAGCTGGATGGCCTGGCCCTCGACCAGGACCGGCTCGAAGGCCTGGATGCCGAGCCTGTGCAGGGTCGGGGCACGGTTTAAGAGCACCACGCGGTCCTGGATAACCTCTTCCAAGGCGTCCCAGATGTCGTCGCGGGTGTCACGGTAGCGCTCCAAGAGCTTGCGAGCGCTCTTGATGTTCGAGACGATGCCGCGCTCTTCTAAAACCTTGAAGAGAAAGGGCTTGAAGAGCTCTAAGGCCATGCGCTTGGGCACGCCGCACTGGTGCAGCCTGAGCTGCGGGCCGACGACGATGACGCTCCTGCCGGAGTAGTCGACGCGCTTGCCCAAGAGGTTCTGGCGGAAGCGGCCCTGCTTGCCGCCCAGGAGATCGGTAAGCGAGCGCAGCGGCCGGTCGCTGCCGGGGTGGACGACCGCCGAGCCGCGGCGGCCGTTGTCGATAAGCGCGTCGACGGCCTCTTGCAGCATGCGCTTCTCGTTGCGCACGATCATCTCGGGCGCGCCCTGCTGCATGAGCTTCTTGAGGCGGTTGTTGCGGTTGATGAGACGGCGGTAGAGGTCGTTTAGGTCGCTGGTGGCAAAGCGCCCACCCTCGACCTGGACCATCGGCCGCAGGGCCGGCGGCATGATGGGCATAGCGTCCATGATCATCCAGGCGGGGTTGTTGCCCGAGGCGATGAAGTTGCGGGCGACCTCCAAGCGCTTGCGCGCCCTAGCGCGCTTGTGGCGGCTGGGCGAGTCCATCTCGTCGACGAGCTCGGCCTCGAGCTTTTTGAGGTCGATGTCCTCCAGGAGTTCGCGGATGGCCTCGGCGCCCATCTTGGCGACGAAGTCGTAAGACTCGATCAACCGCACCTGACGGCGCACCAGGTCGATCTCGACGCGGCCCGAGATGTCGGCCTTGACCCGGCCGTCGTCGGCGAGGTCGTCGCCGGGAAGGACGCGGTCGCCGTTGACGACGATGGGCTCGTCGCTATAGGTGTAGATCTTGGCCTTGGAGACGATCAGGCTGGCGGGCTCGGCCAAGTGAAGCGTGCCCGCGGCCTCGGCGACGATCTCCTGGGCGGTGTCGATGGCGCCCACCACCTTGTCGCCGGCCTCGACGCGGGCGCCGTCGCCGACGAGCACGTGCATGGTGGGGTTGATGTCGTGCTCCTCGCGGCGCGCCCAGACCACGGTCAGGGTGAGCTCGAGCTCGGGGCCGCGCTTGCGGCTCTTGACCGCGCCGACCTTGGCCTCGCGCGGCACGCTGAGCTGGCCCGTGCCGGTCGCCAAGGTGGTGCCCGCCTCGACGAATTCGCCCGCGCCCACTTCGATCCTCATGCCGGCGGGGATGAAGTAGGTGGCGGCGACCTCGTCGCTGTCGGGGTCGCGCAGCATCAACAGGCCGCCGTCGGCGCCGATGGGCATCAGCTCGACGACGCCCTCGGCGCTGTTTTGCAGGCTGAGCTCACCGCTCAGATCGGCTAAGGGCTGGCCGCCGCTGTAGCGGTCCTCCTCGATAAAGGCCTTGGAGGGCAAGGTCAGAACGGCCTCGCGCTCCTCCTCGTAGTCGAAGACGATCTTGCGCGGGAAGCGGTACTGGGCCAGGCCCGAGATCTTGGCCTTGACGCCCTTGGCAAGACTCTGGCCCTGCTCGACGTACTCGCCGTCCGAGATCACGGCGTCCTCACCCAAGGGCACCGAATAGGTCTCCTGGTGACCGAACCTGAGCTGGCGGTACTCCTCGTCACTGAGCAGGTCGCCGCGGCGCAGCGGGCGGCCTTCGCGCAGGGCGCCCAAGGGGTCGGTGACGATGTACTTGGCGAAGTAGAGGACCTGCTCGAGCTGGCTGGTCGAGAGGTTTAAGAGCGCGCCGATCTTGCTGGGGATGTCCTTGACGTACCAGATGTGCGCGCAGGCGGTGGCTAATTCGATGTGGCCCATGCGGTAGCGGCGCACCGTGGACTTGGTGACCTCGACGCCGCAGCGCTCGCAGGTCTTGCCCTCGTAGCGCTGACGCTTGTACTTGCCGCAGGCGCACTCGAAGTCCTTTTCCGGTCCAAAGATGCGCTCGTCGAAGAGGCCGTCGCGCTCGGCCTTGAGGGTCCGGTAGTTGATGGTCTCGGGCTTGGTGACCTCGCCGTAGCTCCAGCCGCGAATCTGCTCGGGGGAGGCGATCTTGATCTGAACTTTATCGAAGTCTCTCATTTACTTCCCTTCGTCCCGCAGAGGGGTGACGAGCTTATATTCCTGCTATGCCGGGCTGCAAGACCTTGCTGCAAGACCTTGCAGCCCTACCGCCCCTATACTCTTCCTCTTCCGGACTCGTCGAAGATGCCTACCGGCTTGTCCAGCTTGTCCAGAAGCTGCACGTCGAGGCACAAGGAGTGGAGTTCCTTGACGAGCACCTTGAAGGACTCGGGAATGGTGGGCTCCAAGACGTCGTTGCCCTTGACGATGGCTTCGTAGGCGGCGTTGCGGCCGTCGATGTCATCGCTTTTGATGGTGAGCATCTCCTGCAGGGTGTGGGCCGCGCCGTGCGCCTGCAAGGCCCAGCACTCCATCTCGCCCAAACGCTGGCCGCCGAACTGCGCCTTGCCGCCCAGGGGCTGCTGGGTGATGAGCGAGTAGGGGCCGGTCGAGCGGGCGTGCATCTTGTCCTCGACCATGTGGTGAAGCCTCATCACGTACATCACCCCGACCACGATGGGCGCGTCGATAGCCTCGCCGCTGCGGCCGTCATAGAGCACCGCCTTGCCCGAGCGGGCAAGCTGGCGCTGGGCGTCCTCGACCCCTAAGTCGGGGTCCACCACGCCCAGCTTGCCGGCGCGGCGAAGAACGTCCTTCTCGCGCTTGTCGAGGCTGTAGCCGGCCTCCTTGTCGCGGCGGATCTCCCCGGTGGCGACCCCCTCCAAGATTTCCTTGATCTCGTCCTCTTTGGCGCCGTCGAAGACCGGCGTCACGTAGGAGACGCCCTGCTTGTAGGCGGCCAGACCCAGGTGGGTCTCCAAGATCTGCCCCAGGTTCATCCGCGACGGCACCCCGAGTGGGTTGAAGACGAGGTCGACGGCCGTGCCGTCGGCCAGGTGAGGCATGTCCTCGGGCGGCAGGATCTTGGCGACGACACCCTTGTTGCCATGGCGGTTGGCCATCTTGTCGCCTTCGATGAGCCGGCGCTTTTGCGCCAAGTAGACGCGGACCGTCTCCTGGACGCCGGGCTTCAGCTCCACCCCGCCTTCACCGCGCCTGAAGCGCACGGTCCGCAACACCACCCCGCCCTCGCCCGAGGGCACGCGCAAGGAGGTATCTTTTACTTCCCTGGCTTTCTCGCCGAAGATCGAGCGCAGGAGGCGCTCCTCGGGGGTCGGCTCGGTCTCACCCTTGAACGAGGTGTGGCCGACTAAGATGTCGCCCTGCTTGACCTCCGCGCCTATGCGCACCACGCCGTCCTCATCGAGGTCGCGGAGCGCCGCCTCGGAGAGACCGGGGATGTCGCGGGTGATCTTCTCGGGACCCAGTTTGGTGTCGCGAGCGTCCTTCTCGTACTTCTCGATGTGAACGCTGGTATAGGCGTCGCTGCGCACCAGGTCCTCGGAGATGACGATGGCGTCCTCGAAGTTGTAGCCGTCGAAGGGCATGATGGCGATGAGGATGTTCTTGCCCAAGGCCAGGCGGCCGTTTTCCGAGGCAGGGCCGTCGGCGATGACCTGCCCCTCGGTGACCTCGTCGCCGACCGAGACGAGCGGGTGCTGGTCCAAGTTGGTGTTCTGGTTCGAGCGCATGAAGCGGGTAAGCAGGTGCTCCTTGTCGACGCCCTTGGCGGCGGTGATGACGACGCGTTTGGCGTCGACATAGGAGACCGTGCCGGAAGCCTGCGCCAGCATCACCGTGCCCGAGTCGCGAGAGATGCGCTCTTCGACGCCGGTACCCACGAAGGGCGCCTGGGCCTTGACGAGCGGCACCGCCTGCGACTGCATGTTCGAGCCCATCAGCGCGCGGTTGGCGTCGTCGTGCTCGAGAAAGGGAATCAAGGACGTCGGCACCGAGATGATCTGCTTGGGCGACACGTCCATGAAGTCGACTTGCGCGGGGTCGGCGAAGATGGGATCGCCCTTTTCGCGCGCCACGATGGTGGCGCTCACGAAGCGGTTGTCGTCATCCAGGACGGTGTTGGCTTGGGCGATGATGTACTTGTCCTCTTCGTCGGCGGTCATGTAGACGACCTCGTCGGTCACGCGACTCTTCTCGACGCGGCGATAGGGCGACTCGATGAAGCCGAGCTCGTTGACGCGGGCGTAGGACGACAGCGAGGTGATCAGGCCGATGTTGGCGCCTTCGGGCGTCTCGATCGGACAGATGCGGCCGTAGTGGGTGCGATGCACGTCGCGCACGTCGAAGCCGGCGCGCTCGCGGGTCAGGCCGCCCGGCCCCAGGGCCGAGATGCGGCGCTTGTGGCGCAGTTCGGAAAGCGGGTTCACCTGATCCTTGAACTGGCTGAGCTGGCTGCGGCCGAAGAACTCGCGCAGGGCCGCCACGATGGGACGGTTGTTGACAAGCTTTTGCGGGGTGGCGGCGTCGGGGTTGCCGAGCAGCATGCGCTCGCGCACGCCCCGGGCCATGCGCCCCAAGCCGACGCGGATCTGGTCGGCTAAGAGTTCGCCGACGGTGCGGATGCGGCGGTTGCCGAGGTGGTCGATGTCGTCCTCGAAGGGACCGTCCTCACCCGCTTGCAGCTTGATGAGGTACTGCATGGTGGGGATGAGGCCGCGGTCGAGAAAGCGCCCGTCCGCAAAGCCCAAGAGGGTGTTGTCGGTGTTGCCCAAGTCCAGCTTGCGGTTCAGCTTGTAGCGCCCCGCCTCGCCGAGGTCGTAGCGGCGCGGGTCGGCGAGCAGGCTGAAGAGATAGGTCGTCGCCTTGTCGACCTTGGGCGGGTCGCCGGGGCGGAGCACGGTGAAGAGCCGAAGCAGCGCCTCCTCCGGGGTAGCGCCCGAGGTGGAATCCTCGGCGAAGGTGGGCTCGAGCATCGCCTCATGACCTTTGAAGAGACCGCGGATCTCCTCGTCGCCCATGCCCAGGACGCGCAGCATCAAGGTCGCAGGGAACTTCTTCTTGTTGACCTTCATCCACAAGACGTCACTGTTGTCGAACTCGAGCTCGATCCAGGGTCCGCGCTTGGGCATGGGGATGATGCTCGCCATGTAGACCCGCTCCATGCCGCGCGGCGCGCCGATAAAGTAGACGCCGGGCGAGCGGTGGATCTGCGAGACGATGACCCGGTCGGCGCCGTTGATCACAAAGGAGCCGTCCTCGGTCATGAGCGGCACGTCACCTAAAAAGACCTGGTCCTCCTTGATCAGGCCGGTGTCCTTGTGGACGAGTTGCAGCTTGGCAAAGAGGCTCGAGTGAAAGGTAAGATCCTTCTCGCGGCACTCCTCGGCGTCGAATTCGGGCTTGGCCAGGTGATACTCGAGAAAGTCGAGTACCAGCCCCGTCTGACGGCCGCGCTCGGTCTCGTCGATGGGGAACACTTCCTTGAAGGCGCTCTGCAAGCCGCTGCTGTCGCGCGCCTGCGACGCGGTACCCCGTTGCAAAAATTTGTCGTACGACTTAATCTGGATATCAGTGAGATTGGGCAGGTCGATGATCTCTTTGATGCTGCCAAACTTCCGAATTTCTCGCATCTTCACCCCTTCTGGTGCGTATTCTGGTGCGTGTTTGCTTATGTCCTGCGCGTGCTCGCTAGGCTGAAAAAGATAAACGTCGGCTTGAGCGAGGTTACAGGGCAACAGAAGACAAGCGCCGCTCGAGCGCCGCCCAGCAAAGCGTCTATGGATTACCTGTGTCGCTCTTCAACCGCACTCCTGCTTTTGAACCGTAATTACCAGTAGGCTACAGTAGGCGCACTTGAGCGGGCGCGTTCCTAAAACGCCCCTGACGAGCAAAATAGCTTATGTTGAATAGGCCTTCGACTTCACGCGTTCCTTGCCCTCCGACCTGACCTCACCCGCGTCCCGACTTCTCCCACGTATTGCCTCGGTCGAAACCTCTTCACACCATACTTTTGTACACCGTATTTTGCACACCGTACTGTTGTGCCTTCCCGATTTGCACACTGTGCCTTCCTGAGTTGTGCCTTCCCGAGTTGCGCCTTCTCAAGCGGGATCTCCCTAAGCCGACAGCCTGACAAGAACGCGTCCACATCAGACTCAAAGAATAACTATACGAGCAAGATGGGCGGGCCTGGGTAAGCCAGCTTACAAGCCTACCCCGACCCGTTGCACCCCGGTGAGCACTACTTGACTTCGACGGTTGCTCCTGCCGCTTCGAGTTTGCCCTTGATCTCGTTGGCTTCGTCCTTGCCGATGCCCTCCTTGACGACGCCGCCGGCCTCGACGAGGTCCTTGGCTTCCTTGAGGCCGAGGCTGGTGATGGCGCGGACCTCCTTGATGACGTTGAGCTTCTTGTCACCGGCGGTCTTGATAGACACGGTGAACTCGGTCTGCTCCTCGGCCGCCTCGGCGGGCGCGGCGCCAGCGCCGGCGGCCATCATCATGCCCGCGGGCATGGCGGCGGCGGCTTCGACGCCCCACTTTTCCTTGAGTGCTTCGACTAAGTCCACGAGCTCGAGGACCGTCAGGTTGCTCAGCTGTTCGATCATTGCGTCTTTATCAAATGCCATGTTCAAGCCTCCTTAAGCTTTTCACTGTAGTTATGAAGTACCGATACCAGATTCCGCGGAGCGCCGGAAAGCGTGCCCACCAGTTGCTGCAAGGGGGCCAGCATCAGGCCGACCAGTTCGCTCTGCAACCCCTCGCGTGGCGGCAGCTTGGCGATGCGCGACAGCGCGGTCGCGTCCACCACGGCGCCCTCCATGAGGCCGCCCTTGGCTTCCGGCAGATCACGAGCGTGGGCCTTGGCAAAGTCGGTGAGGACTTTGGCTGGAGCGACGGGATCGTCGCCCACGAGCACGAGCGCCGTCGGACCAGTCAGCGTGGTTTCTAAGCCCACCACACCCTGCTCCTGAACGATCAGGTTGATCAGGGTGTTCTTGGCCACCAGCATGCGGCCGCCCGCGTCACGGACCTTCTGACGAAGGTCGGTGAGCTCTCCAGCGGAAAGGCCCTGGTAGTTCACCAAGAAAAATGTCTTCGACTCTGCCAGGAGGCCGCGAAGTTCCTCGGCCGACTTGGCGTTTCTTGGATTGGCCATGAAAACCTTTCTTTTCGTCTAGGGGGTGTTCCCACCCCAGGTTCAACCGCGAAGCATAGCTCAGGTCATAAGACCCTTCACTTTTAGGTCAGGGCGACTGCGCCCTTTTACCTTAGGTCAGGGCGACTGCGCCCTTTTACCTACGCCTCGGCAGGATCTTTAAGCTTGGCAAGCCCCTGCTGTCTCCAACGCCAGTGGTGCTATGCACCGGGGTGCTTAGAAGGGCAATTTAAGATTCAAAATTGAAAATTGAAAATTTAATTTTCAATCTTAAACCTTCAATTTTCAATTTAGAACCTGCACGCTCGGCCCCATGGTCGAGGAGAGGTAGACGGTGCGGATGAAGGTGCCTCTGGCGGTGTCGGGCTTGGCCGCCTCGACCGCCGACTTGAGCGCGGAAAGGTTCTCGGCGAGCTTGCCCGTCTCAAAGCTGGCCTTGCCGATGGGGGCGTGCACGACGCCCGTCTTGTCATTGCGGAACTCGATCTGACCAGCTTTGAGGGCCGCTATGATGTCAGCGATATTGAAGCCCACCGTGCCCGACTTGGGGTTGGGCAGGAGGCCGCGGGGGCCCAGCACGCGGCCCAGCTTGCTGCCGACCGCGCCCATCATGTCGGGCGTCGCCACCACGGCGTCAAAATCCAGCCAGCCTTCGGCAACTCGAGCGACCATGTCGTCAGCGCCTACGAAATCGGCGCCGGCCCGTTCGGCCTCGGCGACCTTGTCGCCCTTGGTGAACGCCAGGACGCGCACCGTGCGGCCGGTGCCGTGCGGCAGGGCGACGGTGCCGCGGACGTTCTGGTCGGACTTGCGGGGATCGATGCCGAGACGCAGGTGGACCTCGACGGTCTCGTCGAACTTGGCGGTGGCCAGTTCCTTGACCAGCGCGGCGGCCTCGTCGGGGCTGTAGACCTTGCTGCGGTCGATCTTGCTCTCCAAAGAACGGTAACGCTTGCCGTGCTTAGGCATTGGGAGCTCCCTCGACGCTGACGCCCATCGAGCGGGCGGTGCCGGCGATGATCTTGGCCGCGGCCACGTCGCTGCCCGCGTTCAGGTCGGCCCTCTTGCTGCGGCCGATCTCCAAGCACTGCTCCCAGGAGAGCGTGGCGACCTTGGCCTTGTTGGGCTCGCCCGAACCCTTTTGCAGACCCGCCGCCTTGCGGATCAGAAAGCTCGCCGGGGGCGTCTTGGTGACGAAGGTGAACGAGCGGTCCGAGAAGATGGTGATTTCGACGGGGATGGTCGCCCCCGCCTGCGACGCCGTGGCGGCGTTATAGGCCTTGACGAACTCCATGATGTTCGCGCCGTGCTGACCCAAGGCGGGCCCGACGGGCGGCGCGGGGGTGGCGCTTCCAGCCGTGAGCTGGAGCTTGACGATACCGACGACTTTTTTCATTCGGCTTCCTCCTTAAGCTCCCCCTAGCGGCAGCCGGCCGCATGGGGTCCTAACGCTTGAGAGCGGGGGTCGGGATTCGGGAGCAGGCTTTTCTGGCCCTGATCCCTAACCCTAATTTCTGACGACTTGCGAAAAATCGAGCTCGACGGGGGTCTCGCGGCCAAAGATCGACACGAGCACCTTGACCTTGCCCTTTTCGGGGTCCAGGTTCGAGACCACGCCGGTGAAGTCCGCGAAGGGGCCGGCCGTGACCTGCACCATATCGCCGACGCCAAAGCTGATCTTGACCTTGGGCCGTTCCTTGGTGCCGGTGATGCCCATCGTGCCGAGCATGCGTGCCTCCTCTTCGCGACTCAGCGGCACCGCCCGCGTCGCCGTGCCGACGAAGCCGGTGACGCCCGGGGTGTTGCGAACGACCTCCCAGGCCTCGTTGGGCTCGTCGAGATTTTCGCCCAGGTCCATCTGCACGAAGACGTAGCCTGGGAAGATCTTGCGTCGCACCACCTCTTTCTTGTTGCCCTCGCGGTGCTCGACGGTCTCTTCGGTGGGGACGATGACCTGGTACACCTTGTCGGCCATGCCGAGCGAGCGGGCGCGCTGCATCACGTTCTCGCGCACCTTCTCCTCGTGGCCTACATAGGTGTGTACGGCGTACCACTCAATACTCATAAAAGGTCCTCGTCTGGGTGGGCTCGGCTTAGGGGATGAGTCGGCTGATAACGAAACCCAGGGTCGAGTCCGTAATGAGCAGAAAGATCGCGGTGATGAAGACGAAGATCAGGGTCGCCTGGGTGGACTCGATGACTTCGGTACGAGTCGGCCAGGTCACCCGCTTGAGCTCGGCCCTCGAGTTCCTCAGATAGGTGACGATCTTGTTCACGCTAGACCTTCACTTCGCGGTGCGCGGTGTGCTTGCGGTCCCAGGGACAGTACTTGCGGAACTCGAGCTTGGCGGTGGTATTGCGGCGGTTTTTATGGGTGGTGTAGTTGCGCCGCTTGCACTCGCTGCACTCGAGCTGGAGTTTGATTCTGACGTCGCTGGCCATTTTTTTCTCCTCTTATCCTCTTAGAAGACTGGTTAGAACAAGGCTGGGATGAGAGGAGCGAGCTAAAACTTGTCGAACTCAGTCTCGACATTCAGCCCTTATCTCATCCAGTTCTTACCTCGTCCAGTTCTTACCTCGTCCAGTCCTTACTTGGTCACGGCGCTGACGACGCCTGCTCCCACGGTGCGGCCACCCTCACGAATGGCGAAGCGCAGCCCCTCTTCCATGGCGATGGGCTTGATCAGCTCCACGTCCAACTCCACGTTGTCGCCAG
>JALZLY010000343.1 GCA_030858465.1 Deinococcota bacterium | reverse complement strand
GCCCCGCAGCACTGGCTAGCGAGGCCGCCGGGACGGGCGAGGCCGGTCTATGACCTGCCGGGCGGCGAGGTCGTCTACTTTGACGGCAGCGACGCGTTCTATATCGACTACCGCGAGCGGGTAAGGGTGCGCTGCGAGCCCGCACGGGGACACGTGTCCGTGTCCATCCTCGAGCCCGCTTTGGAGGAGCCGTGGCTTTTGTCCCACCTCATCTTTACCCTGCCTTTTCTCGAGCTTTTAAAGCGCCGGGGGCGCTACAGCCTACACGCGGCCGGCGTTGCGGTAGGAGGTCGAGCTCTGTTGCTGGCGGGCGCGAGCGGCTCGGGCAAATCCACGCTCACCCTCGCGCTCATAAAGGCCGGCTTTGACCTCATGGGCGATGACATGCTCTTTTTGTGCGACTCCGGCCGTAATGGGCTGCGGTTGCAGGCCTTTCCGGACGAGATCGACGTGACGGACACGACCGTCCGCTTTTTTCCGGAGCTTCACCAGCTTTTGCAGCGCCCTTTGGCGCGCGGTTGGCCCAAGCGGCAGCTGCCGGCAGACGCGCTTGACGGGGTGACGACCGTTTTGGAGTGCCGCCCGGCCATGCTCGTCTTTCCGAGCGTCGCCAACGCAAAGAGGAGCGTGCTCGAACCCATCACCGAGGCTGAAGCGCTGCTCGAGCTAGCGCCTAATATCTTGCTGACCGAGGCCCGCTCCTCGCAGGCGCATTTTGACGCCTTGGCCGAACTCGTAAGCACGAGCAGCCTCTACCGTTTGGCGACAGGGCGGGATTTTGCCGCCGTCGCCACGCTCTTAAAGGAGTTGCTCACTTCCTCCGCACCCACATGACCGCATGAACCTGCTGGCATGAGCCCGCTCATCACAAGGTCGTAGGCAACGCGCCATGACTTGTTGTGAAGGGCAGTGGTGGGGCAGTAGTTGGGCAGCCTCACACTTTATATTCCGCTGAAGTTAACCTGGCAATGTCCCTGAAAGTCAAGCCGCCAGCGTACTTTTGCCACAGTCCCGACAGAAACCGGTATTACATTTAACGGAAGGAGATTTAATTTCTAGCTAGGGTTAGGACTGAAATCTACGTTAACGGAGGTCTCACCTCGTTCCACTCATTTAGGTGCTTGCTGTGGTTACGCCTTGTCTTTCACTAACTCAAACTTAAAGGAGAAGAGATATATGACCAAAAACCCGTCACGTCGTACGCCGCTTTGGGCGCTAGCGCTCCTGGGCTTCATCACGCTCCTTTCGCTGGCCTTGGGTCTCGCCCAGACCACCGAGACCGCGCAAGACAGCGTCCTCGAGCTTCCCGAGGGCTTCACCGCTGAAAAGGTCGCGGACGGCCTCACCTTTCCCACCTCCGTCGCCTGGGACGACCAGGGCCGGATGTGGGTGGCCGAAGCAGGCGGTGGCTTCCAGCCCGAGCAGCTCGAGCCCTCGCGCCTCTTGCGGCTCGAGAACGGCTCGGTCGCCGAGACTATAGAGCTGAGCGAGCACCTCATCCCTCCGGTCGTCGGCCTCACCTTCCATGACGGCCACTTCTACATCACCCACCGCGACGTAAGCGACATGACCGGCGCCGTCTCCCGCGTGGCGATGGACGGCACCGTTGAGCAGATCCTCACGGGCTTTCGCGACGCGAGAGCCGAGCACTTCATGAACGGCATCGAAGTGGGCCCCGACGGCAGGCTCTACTTCGGCGTCGGCCAGGCGGGCAACTCGGGCGTGATGGGCATGGACGTCGGACCCTTCATCGAGATGAACCCCGACTTGCACTCGGTGCCCTGCGAGGACCTCACCCTGCTCGGGCACAACTTCATGGTTCCAGACTTCAGGGCCATGGACGAGAATGAGAACGGCGAAGACGAAGAGGGGCCAATGATCCTGACCGGCGCGTTCGTGCCCTTTGGTCAGGCGACCCAGCCGGGAGAGGTCGTCCCAGGTGAAGAGAAGTGTGGCGGCGCGGTCTTCTCCTTTGACCCCGACGACGCCGAAGGTACGCTGGAGAGGTTCGCCTGGGGCATGCGTCAGCCCATCGGCATCGCCTGGAACGCTGAGGGCGAGATGTTCGTCGGCGAGAACGGCTACGACGTGCGCGGCGCCCGCCCGGTCCAAGACGAGATGGACGCCACCCTGCGCGTGCAGCAGGGCGTCTGGTACGGCTTCCCCGACTTCTCGGCCGGGCGCCTGCCGCTGACCGAACCGCAGTTCGATATTCCCGACGAGGCCGGGGAGGACCTGCAACCAGCCGTCTTCCGGGGCAGCGACGAGGAGATCGGCAGGACGCTCACCTTCGTCATCGACCACGAGGCCAGCGGCCTCACCGCGCCGCCCCGGGAGGACGTGGTGGGCCGCCACCCCGTGCACTCCTCGCCCTCGCAGCTGGACGTGGCCCCTGAGGGCTGGGATGAGTACGCCGGCCACTTCTTCGTCGCCGAGTGGGGCGATCTGGCGCCGCCCACCAACCCGCTGGTGGTGCCGGGCGACCCCGAGGAGATGGA
>JALZLY010000342.1 GCA_030858465.1 Deinococcota bacterium | reverse complement strand
GATTAGGCGAAGGCCCGGGCACAAGCGTAGGTAGCGGCTTTGGAGACAGTTTTGTATACGTGACTGTTCCTTAGACAGCTTCTCAACGCTGAAGGTAAAGCCTCGAGCCCAAGGGCTCGAGGCTCCTTACAGCTTTACTTAAAGCGGGATGTTGCCGTGCTTTTTGTAGGGCCGGTTTTCGACCTTGCCGTCTAACATCCTCAGGTGGCGGATGAGGTGCTTGCGGGTGTCCTTGGGGTCGATCACGTCGTCGATGTAGCCGCGGCCCGCCGCCCAGTAGGGGTTGTCGAAGCGGGCCTTGTACTCGGCGACCTTGGCGGCGCGGCTGGCCTCGGGGGTTTTCGAGGTCTTGATGTCGCGGCGAAAGATGATATTGGCGGCGCCCTCCGCGCCCATCACCGCGACGGCCGAGGTGGGCCAGGCCAAGACCACGTCGGCGCCCATGTCGCGCGAGTTCATCGCCAGGTAGGCGCCGCCATAGCTCTTGCGGACGATCAGGGTGATCTTGGGGACGGTGGCCTCGGCGTAGGCGTAGAGCATCTTGGCGCCGTGGCGGATGATGCCGGCGTGCTCCTGGGCGACGCCGGGCATGAAGCCGGTCACGTCGACCAGGGTCACGAGCGGCACGTTGAAGCAGTCGCAGGTGCGGATAAAGCGCGAGGCCTTGTCCGAGGCGTCGATATTGAGGGTCCCGGCCATCTGCCGGGGGTTGTTGGCGACGACGCCGACGCTGCTACCGCCCAGGCGCGCGAAGCCGGTGATGATGTTCTTGGCAAAGTCCGGCTGGGTCTCGAAAAAGGCGTTGTCGTCGACGAGCGCCTTGATCACCTCGATCATGGGGTAGGGCCGGCGCTGGTCGGGGTGGACGATGGAGAGAATCTCCGGCGTCTCGCGCTCTATGGGGTCGCGGCTCTCCAGGAGGGGCGGCTTCTCCTTGGCGGACTGGGGCAAAAACGACAGCAGCTCGCGGATCATCTCCAGGACGCCCTCGTCGTTCTCGGCCTCTAGGTGCGCCACCCCGGACTTACGGGCGTGGACCGCCGCCCCGCCCAAGCCCTCGAAGGAGACGTCCTCCTTGGTGACCGACTTGATCACCTCGGGCCCGGTGATGAACATGTAGCTCGAGCCGCGGCTCATCAAGACGAAGTCGGTCAGGGCGGGGCTGTAGACCGCGCCGCCCGCGCAGGGGCCAAGGATGGCGCTGATCTGCGGCACCACCCCCGAGTAGACGGCGTTGCGGTAGAAGACCTCGCCGTAGCCCGAGAGCGAGTCCACCCCCTCCTGGATGCGCGCCCCCGCCGAGTCGTTGAGGCCGATGATGGGCGCGCCCGTCTTCACCGCCAGATCCATCACCTTGGCGATCTTTTGGGCGTGCCGCTTGCCCAGGCTGCCGCCCAGGACGGTGAAGTCCTGGCTGAAGACGAAGACCACCCGGCCGCCTATCTTGCCGTAGCCGGTGACCACGCCCTCACCGGGCGCCTCTACGCCGCGCATGAGCTCGCTCTCGAGCGGCTCGACGAAGACGCCGAGTTCGACGAAGGAGCCCTCGTCGAGAAGCTTGGCGACGCGCTCCCTCGCGGTCAGCTTGCCGCCCTCGTGCTGCTTGGCGATGCGGGCCTCGCCGCCGCCCTTTTCCACCACCTTGCGGCGCTCTTCCATCTCCGCGGTGAGCTCGTTCATCCAGACCAGTATCTCGTCGTCCACCTGGCGTGACCTCCTATTGTTTCCCCACTTGTCGCCCCCACGATACCCCGCCGCCCCTCTACCGCGCGCACCCGCGGAGCCGCCCAAAGAACAAATCCTTTCAGCGACTTGCTTCCCTTGTAAGGGAGTCGTCGCCGAATCCCCCCAACCCCCTTATCAAGGGGGCGGCGCAGCCGGGGGATGGAGGCTACGGGGGATGGAGGCTACGGGTATCAAAGCCTAACCTTTGAGGCGCCTGCACACCTGTCGTCTCAGCAGGCCTTGCCAGAAGCTGGACCGGCAGGCATCCACTAAGAGCCAGGCTAATTCTGACTGCTGTCGCTCGAGTCCTGACCCCCGTCCCCCGACTCCTGCCCTGGCGGCGTCAGGGTGAAAAAGCGCTGCTCGTCCGGATAGGCGAAGCCCTGGCGCCGGGCGAGCTGCTCGCGGTAGCGGGCGTCGCGGGCGTGGTCGAGGATCGCTTGCAGGCCGCCCAGCTCGTGGTCCAGCTCGGCGATGTCGCCGCGCAACCGGCTTATCTCGCGGCTGTTCTCGGCGTAGCGAAAGGCCTCGACGCCGACCATGACGAAAGCGTGCAGGCTGCCGACCACGCCGATCAGGCCGAAGACGAAGAGGATGGCCCTCGAGGTGGTGGTGACGCTCATCGGCGCCTTGGCCGCTCGCCGCGAGCGGCGGCGGGCGTCCTGTTTGGCGCCCTGTTTGGCACCCTGTTTGGTGCCCTGCTTGGTGCGCACCGTCACCGGCCCGCTCCGCTCGAGCAGAAGCCCACCCTGGTCGAGCGGAGCAGGACCTCGAGGGGCTCGCGGTCGAGCGCGGCGACCAGACCGGTGCCTGAGGGAGCTTGGCGGAAGAGCGGCACGTCAGGGAATTCTACCAGCTTCGCGGCGCGGCGCGTGATGACAAGTCCGCTCGAGCACGCCTCCGGCTGAAGCCCGCGGCGGCGGCGTCCATCCCAGGCGTGTTTAGCCGTCAGCTTTAAGGACTTTAGGCTGAAGAGCGCGCTCAGCGCGGGGCGACCGCGGCGGCCACTAAGCCCAACAGCGCCCCGAGCATGGCGACGAGCGCGACGCCATGCAGGCCGGAGAGCGTCAGCAGGTAGGCGGCCATCACGCCGACAAAGGAGACGCCGAGCGCGCGGTTGAAGGGCGACAGCAGCGGCCGCGCCGGCGGGCTATAGGGCTTGAACTTGCGGACGACGCGCACACGGGTTCTCAGCATGGCGCAGCTTAACGCGCCCTCACGCTCTCACGCGCGTAAATTCCGCACAGCGCCAGGACCCGGTAGGAGTTCGCCCCGCCCTGCGTGACCTTGACCCGGTAGGACCAGACGTGGCCGGGAGCGAGGCTGCCCCTGGCGGCGGTGAGCGAGCCCAGGGGCTCGTCCGCGCGGCCGTAGAGGCCGAGCTGCACCTCGACCTCCGCTAGGGTCCTCTCGCCGGTGTTCTGGACGCTGCCGACGAGGTAGGTGC
>JALZLY010000341.1 GCA_030858465.1 Deinococcota bacterium | reverse complement strand
CGAAGGTCGCTTCAAGAACTGCCTTGACGTCCTTCTTGCTCAAGCCTTGCTTCTCTGCAATGGTTTCAACTAGGTGAGCCTTAGACACTCTGTCAGCCATAACGCCTCCTATTGATTCTGCTTGACTTTAACACCTTTGCTGAGCACAAGCAGGACAGCGCCAAACTGGGAGCGTTGGCGGGGTGAAAGAAAAGCGTGTAGACTGAACTCGGGAGTGTCCATTCAGGAAGTGCTGGGAAGCCGAGGACGGTGGAAGGAGGAGCGACACGGACTTAAGGTTGATGCTCGAGTGGTGGAACTTCATGTTCCTGTTGCCGCTGGTATCGGGTCTGGCGCTGGCGCTCGGCGTGGCGCTGGTGGGCGCTGGCTTTGGCGGAGGAGAGGACGGTGGCGCAGAAGCGAGTGCCGGCGAAGAGCTGGGGGGCGAGCAAGAGGCGAGCGAGGACGGCGGCAAGGGCCTCTTACAGTTCTTGAGCTTTTTCGGCTTTGGCCGCGGCCTGCCCCTGTCGGTCTTGCTGCCCATTCTGCTGGTTTCGTGGGGAATTGCCGGCCTGCTCCTGAACGGCTTGCTGTCAGCCTTCTTAGCGCCGCTCGTCTTCGCGCCGCTGTCGGCGCTCTTGGGCTTTGGGCTGGCCTCCTTGCTGGGCCGCGCGCTCGCGGGGGGCTTCAGCCGCTTGTTTGGGGGCGGCGAAACCGCCACGCGCACGGGCGGGCTGGTAGGTTGTGTGGGAACGGCCGTCTTCACCGTCAAGCCCGACGAGGGCACCGCCAACATCCGTGACCCTTTCGGCAACATTCACCGCATCGCTTGTCGCGTGCCTGAGGGCGAGGCCAGCATCGCGCCCGGCGGCGAGGTTCTGGTCACCGCGTTTGAAGCGCGGGACCAGGTCTACTACGTCGCGCCCCTTGCCGCGAGCCTGGCGCAAGACGTCGCGCGGGAACGGAGCGGAACTCGAGCTGCGGCAGCGATGCCCAAAGGAGAGGCAAGCTGATGGTGATGGTCCTGTTTATCGCGCTAGCGGTCGCGCTCCTGGTCCTTAGCATCGCGGGCGGCGCCGTCATTACGCCCTGGTCCCCTATCAACAGCGCGGTGAGCGCGGGCCTCGGCCTGATCTTTTTGGTGGTGGGTTTGCTCGCTTGGATGGTGCAGCACTTTTACGTCAAGCCCGCGGCGAACATCGCCTACGTGCTCACCGGCCTGGGCGGGCGGCGGGTGCTCATCGACAAGGGCGGCTTTTTCTTTCCCATCGTGCAGCGCAACGTGCCGGTGTCTTTGGAGACCATGAAGCTCGAGGTCGAGCGCCGCGGCGAGGACGCGCTCATCACCCAGGACAACCTGCGCGTCGACGTCAAGGGCGAGTTCTACTTGAAGGTCCTCCCTGACCAGGACGCGGTCATCAACGCCGCGCGCTCCTTGGGCGATAAGTCGGTCAACTCCGACACCGTCGGCATCCTGGTCTTCGAAAAGCTCGTGTCGGCGCTTCGCAGCGTCGCCGCCACGAAGAGCCTGAGCGACATCCACGGCGACCGCGAGAGCTTCGCCGGCGGCGTGCAAAAGCTCGTCGGCGCGGACCTGCAGCAAAACGGCCTCACCTTGGAATCCGTCACCGTGTCGCGCTTCGATCAGACAAGCGCCAACCAGCTCTCCGACGACAACATCTTCGACGCGCAGGGCAAAAAGAAGATCACCGAGATCACCCAGTCGGCCTTGGTCGAACGCAACCGCTTGGAGCGCGAGGCCGAGCTCGCCAACGCCATCAAGAACGTCGAGACGCGCCAGCGCGTCTTGGAGCTCGAGCGCGCCCAGGCCGAGGCCGAAGCGACCCAACAGTCCGCTGTCGCCTCCTTCCAGGCCGAGCGCCGCCGCGAGGCGGAAACCTACCGCATCGAGCAGGAGCGCCAAGTGCGCGAGGCCGAGATCGCCCAGGATCAAGCCGTGAGGACGCGGGAGGTCGAGCGCGACCGCGAGCTCGTCGCCCGCAACCGCGAGCTCGAGCGCGCCGACGTCGAGCGCAAGCAGGCCGTCGAGCTGACCGAGCGGCAGCGCGAGATCGCCGTGGCTGAAGCTGAGAGGGCACGCGCCGAAGCCGAAAAGGCGCGCCTCGAGGCCGAGGCCGAGCGCGAGGGCGCCACCCAGCGGATCGTCACCGTGCAGCGCGTCGCCGAGGCCGAGCGCGCGGCGCAGACCAAATTGATCGCCGCCAAGCAGACCATCGATGAGGACCGCGTCCGCCAGGAGACCGCCGCGCAGGTCGAAGCCTTCGCCGAAGTCAAGCGCGCCGAAGCGCAAAAGCAGGCCGCCACCCTCGAGGCCGACGCCGTGCTCACCAAGGCCGAAGCGGACGCCCGCGCCCGCGAAAAGGTCGCCCAGGGCGAGACCGCCTTTCAGCGCGTCGCCGTGGACATCGACCGTGAACGGGTCGAGGTCGAGCGCGAGCGGGTCGAGGTCGAGCGCCAGGCGCTCGAGAACCGTGAAACGTTTAGCAAATCGGCGCTCGACTTCGAGCTCGAGAAGCGCAAGATCGACGCGGACCGCGATGCCCAGATGGAGCTGGCGCGGGCCATCGGCGCCTTTATGAGCCAGGGCACCATGAACATCTACGGTGACCCGCAGACGCTGTCGCGCATGACCGAGCAGTTCTCCAGGGGCTTGGGCATCGGCCAGATGGTGAATGGCGCCATGAAGGGCGCGGAGAGCCTGAACAACGGCAAGGCCCAAGAGCTCCTGGAGCAAGTCGGCGCGCTTGTGGAAAGGCTCAAGGGCAGCCGGGAGGACGGCGAGGCGGCCGGGCCTCGCTCATAAAATCCCTTGGCCCCGGACGGTCTCGCAGCCTTGCGCTTCAGGGCGTCACGGCCGGCTCGAGCCGGCGTTCTTCCTGATGCTGGACAGTGCCCGATCGCAAACGTGATGGGACTGGGGTCTGGTGGCGCCGACGGACCACTAGCTCAGCTCGCCTTGAGCGTCTCGGCGTCCGCGCCGGCAGCCACGCCGGCGGCCCCATCGGCGTCCGGGTCGCTACCCAGGTCGCTACCCGGGTCGCCGGCTTCCAGCGCCACCGGCTCCCCCTCGGGCAGGTCGTGCAAGACCGCCTCCAGAATGATGTCGATGGCCTGCTCGACGGCCGCGTCTAAGTCGCCGCCCTCGAGGACGCTCATACCCTCTTCGCCGGCGCGCTTCTTGATGAAGTCCTGGAGCATGCGGATCTCAGCGAAGTGCTCCAGGTATTTGTTCATGGGGCGGCGCTGCCGCGTTTCGGCGTCACGCTTTTCGAAGCGGCCGCGGTGCAGCTCGGCGTCGCCGACCGCGAGGACGAGCTCGACCACCGTGGCCCCGTCGGTGCGCGCCCCGCTCATGAAGCCGGGCACGATATGGATGCCCTCCATCACCACCGAGGTCTGCTCCTCGACGTTGCGGTCGATGATGGCCGAGAGCGCGGTGTTGAGCTGCTGCACCTGCATCTGAAAGCCGCGCACCACCCGCTTGCGCTTGGGCGCGGCCGTGCTGGTCTCGCCGGGCAGGAGCTCGGTCCGCCAGGCACCGAAGCTCGAGGCGTGCAGGGCCGGGCTGAGCTCCTCGCTGATAAGGGAGCGCAAGGCCTGCCTGACCGAGTCCGAGGAGACGATGCGCGAGATGCCCAGGCGGTAGGCCAACTCGGTCGCCAGCGTGGACTTGCCCACCCCCGAGACGCCACCGATCATCACCACGATGGGCTTGTGCGGGCGGCGCACGCTGCGCAGGAGCTCGTAGCGCCGGGCGAAGTCGATGCCCGCCTCCTGCACCAACAGGCCGCGCACCACCCTCCGCAACTGAGGCCGCGGCACCTCGCGCGTGCCGAGCCGCCAGAGCACCTCCTCGGCGCGCTTGGCGACGCCGTGCGAGAGCTGCGGGCCGAGGCCCAAGGCCATCAGCGACTGCGCCAGGATGCCCCTCGAGTAGGGCATCTTGCTTCCCGAGGCCTCGCGAATAAGAATGTCGGTAGGGGCCTCGAGCTCGGCCTCGTACTTGAGCCGCTGGTCACGGCCCAAGAGCGCCTCTAAGCTCAGCGCGGTCACGTGCATGAGCTCGCGCTCGCCGATGGTCTCGTAGCCTCCCAGGCGCAGGCGCCCCTCGACGTGGCGCGCCACGCTGTAGGCGTCCTTGAAGGAGAGGTCGATCTTTTCCAGCGACGCGGCCAGGGTCCGTTTGGAAAAGGGCGTGGTCTCCCCCTTGGCCTTGCCCCTCACCATGAGCGGCACGAAGGGCGGCGTCTGGCGCTTCAGCCGCGCGGCCTCCACGCTGCCGATCTCCTTGGCTACGAGCGCCACGAGACGCGTCATCAGCTCGGAGAGCTCGATCGTCTTGTCGTCGCGGTTTTTGAGCGTCTTCTCGAAGCCGCGCGCCAGTAAGATGGCCGCGTCGGTCGGCACGCCCGCGCCCTGCAGCGCCTCGACGATGGCGCCCGAGGAGAAGGTGCGCTTCAGCTCGCCGTGGAGCACCTTGAGCTCACGCCGCTTCATGGCTCCTTCACCAGGTATAGGCCCATGAGCAGGTGCAGGGCCATGAGCAGGTGCAGGGCCACGACGGCCAGGGGCGAGACAAGCAGGAGCGCGGCGTCGACAGACCGAACATGCGGCAAGGCTAGCACGGGCCGGGTCAGGGGACCGTAAAGTACCGCGCTTTGGCCTTGCCGCTTTGGCGGCGAACCTTGCCGCGGCGGCCGACATTCGAGCCTGCAGCAGCAAGGTTTGATGTGGGGCGCCCGAATCAGAGGCCTTCGGTGACGTCCATGAAGTTTTTGAGGATGTTGGCGGTCATGCCCCAGATGAGACGCCCCCGCCAGTCGTAGTAGTGGATGCGGCGGCTCAAGCCGTAGAGCTGGCGCGCCTCGCTGCGGGGCGTAAGCGCGCGCAGTTCGGCGAGCGGCGCGGTAAAGACCTCGTCCACCTCGCCGGGATTGAGCACAAGCGTCTGCGGCCAAGCCAGGGCGGCCACCACCGGGGTCACCACGAAGCGCGCGGGCGAGACCTGATCGTCGAGGCGGCCCCACAGCTCCGCCCCCTTCACCCGCAGGCCGATCTCCTCCTCGGTCTCGCGCAGGGCGGCCTGCTCGACCGTCTCGCCCTCGTCCACCCGGCCGCCGGGAAAGGCTATCTGCCCGGCGTGCGAGCTCATGCCGCTCGAGCGCACCGTGAAGAGGACCAACAGGCCCTCCGGCGCCGCGAGCAGGGGCAGGAGCACGGCGGCGTGCCGCAGGTTAGGGTCACCAGACCCTTCGCCTAGTGGCGATGACCTAAGGTTAGGGTCACCAGACCCTTCGCCTAGTGGCGATGACCTAAGGTTAGGGTCACCA
>JALZLY010000340.1 GCA_030858465.1 Deinococcota bacterium | reverse complement strand
CCGTGGCGGCTCGTTTGGTGGTGGCCGAGGGGGCGACCGTGGTGGCGGTGACCGTGGCGGTCGCGGCGGTGGCCGTGGTGGTGGCCGGGACCGCTACTAGCCCTAACAAGCCAAGCTAACTTAGCTTGCCTCGCGGGCGTGCTCGAGAGCGCCCGCGAGCAAATCGGTCACGTGGTTGTCGCTGAGACGGTAGTAGGCGATGCGTCCCTCCTTGCGGTACCTGACCAAGCGGCTCGTGCGCAGTACGCGCAACTGGTGACTGACCGCCGACTCGCTCATGCCGAGAACGGCTGCGAGGTCGCAGACGCATAGCTCCGTCGTGGCGAGTGCGCTAAGAAGGCGCAGGCGGGTGGGGTCGGCGACCGCTTTGAGGAGCAGGCTGGCGTCTTGCACGTTCTCCTCGTTGGGGAGCGCGGCTTTTGCCTTAGAGACCGCCTCGGGATGAACACAACTGACCTCGCAGAGGTCGTCTCGAGCTGCGGTGGCCGCCGCCCTTATGGGGTTCGTGGCGTTTGTTATCGTCATTATCTTCTCGCTATCTGTATCTATTAGCTATCAATATCTATATCGTAGTCTTCATCGTAGCAGCCTATGGTGACGTTTCTTGTTGTGGCGTCTTACGGTGTGGTCTTATGGTGTGGCGCGGGTGGCGCTGGTCACGACGCCTCTCCCTTAAAGCGCAAGAGCCTGAGCGCGTTTGCCGTCACCAAGGCGGTCGCGCCGGTATCGGCGAGGATGGCGGCCCACAGGCCGGTCACGCCGAGCAGGGTGGTGATGAGAAAGATGGCCTTGAGGCCGAGCGCAAAGGCGATGTTGAGGCGGATGGTGTTCATGGTCGCCTGCGACAGCGCGATCAGGTCTACGGCTGACATCAGCCGCGGGCGGAGGAGCGCGGCGTGGGCGGTTTCAAGGGCGACATCGGTGCCGCCGGCCATGGCGATGCCGACGTCCGCTTGCGCCAGCGCGGGCGCGTCATTGATGCCGTCGCCGACCATCGCCACGACGTCCGTGTCGTGCAGGCGCAGCACCAGGTCGTGCTTGTCCGCGGGGAGCAGTTCGGCATAAACGTCAAGGCCGAGTTCGCCCGCGATGGCTTGGGCGGTGCGGCGGTTGTCGCCGGTCAGCATGATCCCCTTGAGGCCGCGCCCGCGGAGCTTGGCGAGCGCCTCTTGGGCGTCGGCGCGGGGTTCGTCGCGCAGCGCGAGGAGGCCCAGCACCCTCTCACCGGCCAGGCTGACGACGACCGTCTTGCCCTCCTCCTCGAGCCTGCGGATGTGCGCTAGCAGGCTGGGGTCAAGAGGCGCTAGCTCGCCCGCGTAGCGTGGTGAAGCGACCGTAAGTCGGTGCCCCTCGACCTCTCCCACCACGGCCTTGCCCGCCAGGGCGCGCGCGTTGGAGGCTTCGGGGAGGACGAGCCCGTTCTCCTTGGCGCGGGCCACGATCGCCCGCGCCAGAGGGTGCTGGGAGGTGGCCTCGAGGGCGGCGCTGAGCCGCAGCAACTCGGCGTCGCCGACACCAAATGCCATGACATCGGTCACCACCGGCCGGCCCTCCGTGAGGGTGCCGGTCTTGTCAAAGGCGACGGTTGTCACCCGGCTGAGCGTCTCCAAGACGGCGCCGCCCTTGACGAGGAGGCCGCGCCGCGCCCCCGCACTGGTGGCGCTGGTGATGGCGGCGGGAACGCTCAGCACCAGCGCGCAGGGGCAGCCGATGAGGAGCAGCGCCAGCCCGCGGTAGAGCCAGAGGTCCCAAGCCGCGCCCACCAGGAGGGGCGGCAGCAGCGCCGTGAGCGCCGCTACGAGCACCACCACCGGGGTGTAGACGCGGCTGAAGCGGTTGATAAAGCGCGCGGTCGGCGCCTTGGTCGCCTCGGCCTGCTCCACTAAGTGCAGGATGCGCGCGAGGGTGTTGTCCTCGCCGCCGTGCGTCACCTCTAAGGTGAGGACGCCCTCGGCGTTGATGCTGCCGGCGAACACGCTCGCCCCTCGTTCCTTATAGACGGGTACGCTCTCACCCGTCACGGGGCTCTCGTCCAAGTGGGAACTTCCCTCGACAACGGTGCCGTCAGCCGGGACGCGTGCGCCCGGCGCGACCCTCACCCGCTGGCCTACCCGCAGGCTGGCCGCGGCCACCTCGCGCGGGCCGCCGTCGTCTAGAAGCTGCGCGGTCTTGGGGGTGAGGGCGGCGAGCGCCGTGATGCAGCGCCGCGCCCTGCTCGCGGCGATACCCTCGAGAAACTCTCCGATCATAAAAAAGAACACCACCACGGCGCCCTCGGCGGCTTCGCCGATAACGAGCGCGCCGAGCGCGGCGAGGCTCACGAGGGTGTTGATGCTAAAGGGGTCACCCGCGCGCGTGGCCGCGACCGCCTTTTTTGCGAGCGGCCACACCCCAAAGAGGGTGGCGGCCACAAAGCCCCAGTGCGCCGCCCCAGGTTCTGCGAGGGAGAGGGCGAACGCCAGCGCGATGAGCCCTGCCAGAAGGAGCGCCTGCCGGCCTTCCCCGCTGCGAAACCAAGGCCGCTGCGCCGGGACCGGGCCGCTCGCCGTGTTGCCGTCACGCGCAAGAACCAGAGGATGGCCGAGCTTGCGCAGGCGTGCTTCCAGCGCAGCGCGCGGGGTCTGCGCTTCGTCTAACCGCAGCTCCAGGGTCTGGGTAAGATGGTTGGAGCGCACCTCCATGACGCCCGCAACGCGCCTAGCGGCGCCCTCGACGCGGCTGACGCAACTGGGGCAATCCATGCCCCCGACACGGTAGAGGAGGCGCACGGGGGTAGCGCTCGAGGAGGGGAGGGAAGCGGCGTGGCTCATAAGCTCATTATATGAATATCTGTTCATATGTCAAGGTTAATTGGCTGCTCTCGTCCCCTCCACCGTTCTCCTTTACCAAGGCGACGGCACGCCCCAAAGAGGAGGCCTGACGCGACGAGCCAACCGAGGAGAGCGTTGCCGCTCGAGAAGCCTGCCTATTGGGGCCAGCCCATAAGCACAAGCGGGCTAGCGAATCAACTTCGGTAGCGCCTTGATCTTTCTTGGGACACACCGCTGCGAATCGCGCTTTGAGCAGCGCGGAAAAAGTAGAGGAGCCAGAACACGATGCCCGCGAGTTTGAAGCTGTCCTCGACAAAGGTCACCCGTGTCGTGGTAGGGAGCGCAATGTCGATCGCCACGGATATGGCAAAACACAAGAACGCCAGGACAAGAAGTTCGTAGTCGGTCTTAAGGATGGGCCTAGAGAAGTAAAGCAGGTAAGAACCGATGAGAAGACCGTAGCCTCCATAAACGACGATTTCAGGGATCTGAAGGAGCCTCGGAATCACCCGCTCGTGAAGAAGAAAAGCGTCGTCTACAGCAAGCAGCACGGAGAGTGAGGCAGAGGCTAACAAGAACAACGGCGAGTGACCGAGCATGCGGAGAACAGCCGCGGCAAGAAATCCGACTGCGGCGGTTGCCGACCACAACATGATGCCGATGTTAGAGAGCAGGCCGATATAGACGCTCGTGCGGTTGATGGCTGCCGGGTCGGCGGTTAGGGCCGAGAGCGGGGTACCCGTAGCTTTAGCCAGTAAGTAGACACCTCCGCAACAAAGCAGGATAAAACCGACACCTACCAGTATGATCGGCCAAAGGCGCGTGCCTTGACGTCTGGTTGCTTCGTATATCCTAAGTGACCAGGCTCTCATACTGTAGTTCATGCTTTTACTTTCATGACGGGATAGCCAATGAGGAGGCCAATGTCTTTCAGTTCACCATTGATGACCAATACTCCGGACAGTTCAGCTGGGGATGACAAAAGGGC
>JALZLY010000339.1 GCA_030858465.1 Deinococcota bacterium | reverse complement strand
TTTCAAAAAACTGCTCGAGCTTGTCGAGGCGCATCCGGAGCTGCCGAGTGCGGATCCTTTCGTCGGCTACACGACCGGCTATGGTTACCTCTACACCCATAAGGTGCAAGAAGCCGAGCAGTTGGCCTGCAGGATGCTCGCCACGCCGCTCGAGGATCACGAACGCGCCCGCTTTTTGGGTGTTTTTGAAGCCATCGCCCTCGAGCGTGGCGAGCACGAAGCCGCCCTGCGCTTCTCAGACGAGCGCGTCGCCCTCTACCGCGCCAGCCGTCAATCGTATTCTCTCGCCTCGGCCCTCGAAAAGCGTGCGCAACTCCTCGAGACGCTGGGTGACCATGCGTTGCAGCTTTCCCACCTGAACGAGGCGCTCGGGCTGTTTGCCGGGGTGGGAGCCCCGCGGAGGCTGGCCGGTACACAAGCCGACCTCGGCTACGCGCTTATCCAGCATGGCCGCTACGAGGAAGCGGAGGAGGTCTTGTTGCAGGCGCGCGAACGGCTCTCCCGCCTCGAGGTCTCGGACAGTCACTTGTTGGTCGAAGCCTTCTTAACCCTGCTCTACTACGAGTGGCGCCCGCCTCACGCGGCGCCCCTGGCCCTGCTTCACGCTAGAGCGGTCCTGCAGATAAGTGGCGCCTGGCTCTGGCCCATCATGATGGCCGGTGTGCACTGGACCGCCGCTCTGGTGGAGTCCTGGCTGGGCGACCCGGCGCGCGCGCTGGCATTGACGGCGCCCGGCATCGAAACGGCCGAGGCGCTCCAGCACCACAACATTCACGCCGCCAACCTCTACGCTCAAGGGCTGGCGCAAGAGCGCCTGGGCCGCGACGCCGACGCTAGGAGCAGCCTCGAGCGGGCAACGCTACTCTTTAAGCGAGCGGGTTTCACGGAGCGGGCCGAACGGGCAGCACTCGAGCGTGATCGCCTCTGCGGCGACGTCGAAAGCGCTGCCAGGCGGCTGGTGTGGTTCGAAGAACGCGGCCTGATGAACGGCGTGAACATTGCCCGCCGCTACTTTCCCGAGCTGGCTCAAGGAGAGGCGGTCGCCCCGGCGCCGCGGCCGGATGCCCTGCCCCGGCTCGAGCTCTTAGGCCCCATGCGAATCGTTCACAACGGCGTCCCCCAAAGTGTTCGTGGCCAAAAACGCAAAGAACTCCTCGCCTGCCTGCTCGAGGCCAGGATTGCCGGCCGCGCCGAGGTCACTCAGCTCGAGCTCTTTGACAGCCTCTACCCTGACGAGCCCGAGGACGCCGCCGCCGGCTCGCTCAAGCAGCTCGTCTTTCAACTTCGCAAGAGTCTGGGCGCGGGGGTTATCCTCCGCACCGCCGGCGGCTACGCCCTGGGCAGCATGGGTTCAGACGCCGAGGATTTTTTAAAAAACGGCGACACCCGGCTGTGGCGCGGAGTCTACCGCGAAGACGCCGGCCCGGGTGACGAGACCGTGGCGAGCGCCCTCACCCACGCCTTGAGGATAAAGGCGGCAGCCCTTTTAGGGGCTGACCCGCTCGAGGCCGCCCGGCTCGGCCGGCTCCTCTTAGGCACCGATCCCTATGACATAGAGGCCTTGCGCCTGGCGCTAAAGGCGCTGCAAGCAAGCGGTGACCAGCGGGCGCTTACATGGCTCTACCACCAGGGTTGCCAACAGCTAGCCGAGGTGGGTGAGCGGCTGCCGGAACGTTGGGCTGACTTTCTGGCGCAAGCAGCAGCATAACGCCTGTTTTCATAACCGCCATATAACTGGGCTTCTGCTACCCTTGGCTCGTTAGCAGCCAAGAGGAGGCCCAAGCCGTGGAAACAGGTTTCGCCCACTATCGCCTTTGCCCCCGTTGCTTCAGGGCCGTTCCCGAAGCGGCGGGAGAGGTCTACTGCCCCAACGACGGCACCCGGCTACTTGCGGCCTGCCCGGCGTGCAGCGCGCCCATCACCTCGCCCTACAGCCGCTTCTGCGTGCGCTGCGGCGACGATTTCGCCAAGGAGGGAGGAGGAGCCATGAAGGCGAGCGACTAGGCCGCGCCGATTGTTACTCCCCTCGGACTTGCCGTCGATCGTTCAGGCACCATGAGCCATCCCATGACCGGCAAAACGTCCTCAAAAACTAACCGGCATATAACCAAGCCTCTTCTACCCTGAGGGAGAAAGGAGAATCGGCTGTGAGACGTAGTCCCCATACACGCAACGCCAAAACCCCAAAGTTAAGCCCCTTGGCTATAAGAAAGGAAGGTCTCATGAGGAAAGTCACCCCCCTGCCTGTTTCCGCTTGTCGCGGTAGCCGCGTTGCTCGCCGCCTGCGCTAACGCCGTTGCCTCCACGCCCCCCAACAAGCCCTCCTGGGCGCTCGGCGACACCCTCCACGTCACGGGCACGCTGATGGATTGGGCTGCGGGCCACCATGAGATCCCGCCGACCGACGGAAACCTCTTCGGCGAAATGAACATCAGCGAAGCCGCCAGGGACGGGCTGGAAGACGGAGAGCTCATCGCCCTTGGCAAGGTGCAACCGGACGCGAGCTTCGAGTTTGGCGGTATGTGCGTGGGCGCCGATCCGAGTTGCATTACTGTCCCCGTGACGGATGCCCTCTGCGAGGGCCTGAGCACCAGCGACCCCAAGGCGGCGATCAACATCATCCACTCCATCTTCGTCCCCGGCATCCCCATGAGCGAGCCTCCTCCTCCCCGCCTGTCGGGTTGGGTGTACATCAAAATGGAGAGGCCCACGAGTGTCTGGGACGCGTCGAGAGGACACGGTTACACCTACGCCTACGCCGACCACGACGTGACGGTGCGGGGGTCTTGCGCCCACATCGGCCCCATCGCCCTCGACCTTCGTAAGGGCTGGAACTCGCTCGAGTGGGATCCGAGCGGTGGGGGCTTCAAGACCGCCGCCATTCCGGCTGATGCTAGGTGGTGGTTCTTCAGCTCCTACACGTTGGGACGTAACTTGAGGAGATGAACCTACCGACCCGCCCAACGCTAGGTGGTGGTTCTTCAGCTCCTACACGGTGGGACCGTGACCCCCTCTCTCTCGCTCGAGGCGTCGCCCCGCGGTGCTTGTCGGGTATCCAGCGGCACCCCACTCAAACGCGAGCGTTGCTTTCTTTCAAAAAGGAGTTGGCATGAAATACGTTTGGACACTCGTCCTGATTCTGCTGCTCGCCGCCTGCAACAGCACCTCTCCCACGCCCCCACCCGTGATTCAGAGCTTCAGCGCTACGCCCGCCGACCTGCCCACCGGAGGCGGTGAGGTCACCTTGCAGTGGACGGTCGAAGGGGCCACCGCCCTCTCAATCGACAGCGGCGTCGGCGCGGTGACGGGGACCTCCAAAACCGTGACCGTGACGGCCAGCACCACCTTCACCCTCACCGCCAGCAACGCCGCTGGCACGGTCACAAAGACGGCCGACGTCACCGTCGCTTCGCCTCCGGCCAGCCTCGACGTCGACCCGCCCGCGCGGGTGGTCGTGGCGGACGGGCCAGCGGTCAGCTTCACGGCCAACCTTGTGGGCGCGCAGGGCACGGTGAGCTGGACGCTGTCGGGTCCCGGCAGCGTCGCGCCCGAGAGCGGCATGAGCACCCTCTACACCCCGCCTGATAGCGTGGACGCGCCGCAGACCGCCACCTTGACGGCGGTGCTGGCGGACAGCGCGCTCAGCGACACGGTGACCATCACCATCAACCCGGTAGGCACGGCCATCGACACCACCCTGCCGACGGTGAGCCTCTCGAGCAGCGCCGGCGAGGTCACGGCGGCGGGCGCGATCACACTCAGCGCCACGGCGAACGATAACATCGGCGTGAGCAAGGTCGTCTTCTTTGAGGGCGCGACCAGGCTGGGCGAGGACGACACCGCGCCTTATACGTTTGAGCGCAGCTTTACAAGGGCCGACAACGGCTCCTACAGCTACACCGCCACCGCTTTCGACGCCGCAGGCAACAGCGGCTCGAGCGATCCCATCACCGTCACCGTCGCCATCCCCGCGAACGAGGACCTGCTCACCGAAGAAAACGCCTGGAAGGGCGAGATTCCCGCCGACGCCGAGCAGGTCAGCCCCGAAGAGTTCCGGCGGCGGGTAGAGGCGGGCGAACTGGTGCTCTCGAGTACCGCCTCTGAAGAAGCTCAGAGGGCGGCTCTGGAACGGCAGTTCAAGGCCGACAAGGCGTTTCTGGCAAGCATCCCCGATCCTGGCCCGGCGCTGCGGGCGCTGCTCGAGGAGGCGGGCACGCAGCAGGATTTCGAGGGCGATCAACCCTTCCAGACGCCCGGCGGTATGACCATGCTCGAGGGGCTCGGCACGCAGCTGCGCAACGCGGTCTTGATCCACGAACTCGCGCAAAGCGCCGGCAACGCGCTCGACGATTATCGCCTCAGCTACGCGCTGCTTCCCGACGACGTCAAGGCGAAAGCCGCGTCGCCCGATTCTCTTGCGGGCAAGTCACTTGCAGAAGTCAGAGAAGCCTTGAGCAACCTCGACGCGCTGCTGGCCGACGTGAGCGAACTGGACAACACCCGCCTCGAGGGTGATGTTCCGCTGCCCCCAGACCTGTCGACTCAGGCGATTCGGCCGGGGCAGGGCCGCGACCAGGACAGCTCCTGCGCCACTCCGACGGGTTACGCGGCCCGTCACTGGTTCCCGCTCAAGCGCTTTATCTCGCCCATGAAAAACCAGGGGATGCGCGGCACCTGCTGGGCCTTTACCGCCGTCGGCGCCGTCGAGAGCCGCGAGCGGGTCCAGAACAACAACCCGGTCAACCTCTCCGAACAGTTTCTGGTCAACAAGGTCAAGCAGGACTGGGACTCGAGCGACTACACCGAGGGCTACAACGTCCAAAAGGCGCTCGACACCGCCATCGCCAAGCGCCAGGCTTTGCTCGGCGAGGGGGACTGGACTTACAACGCCGCCCAAAAACGCCCCGACCTCCCCGACGGCAAGAAAGAAGCCTACGCGGGGGCCTGCGACCCCTACGGCAAAGACCCCAACGCGGGCACCTGCTCGGAGACCGCCCACCAGAGCCGACGCGTCTGCACCACCTTCGTCTTCACCTTTTGCGGTTACGCCAAGGCCACCTTTTCCGGCCCCGGCGTGGCGGCCAGCCCCGCCGTTCAGATCTGGGCGAGCGGTCAAAGCTTCGACCTCAACCGCTACCGCCTGCTGCTGGCGCAGGGGCACGTGATCATGGCGTCGTTCCGGGTCTACCAGGGCTTTTCGGGGGCGGCGGGTGGCGTGGTCAGCAGCTATACCACGGCCTGCGGCGACAAGGCAGGCAAGGCTTGCGGCGGCCACGCCGTGCAGATCGTCGGCTTTTTGAGCAATGCGGAGCTTTCGACCCTGATCAGCCCCGTCAACATCGGCGGCGGCGGCTACTTCATC
>JALZLY010000338.1 GCA_030858465.1 Deinococcota bacterium | reverse complement strand
CTTGTACACCGCGCAGGTGCTCCGGAAGACAGCTGTAAGTGGCTGCGGTCAGAACGGGTTGAGGATATCTTGTCGCGATGGTCGAGCAGTTCGTTCCTGACGACCTCTGGGTCATCGCACAAACCGTCATTCCACCCCAAAAACCCCGCACCCACCCCCGACGCACCCTTGCGGGCATCCTGTACATCCTCCGCTGGGGCCTTCCATGGCGGCAGCTCCCCCTCGCACTCGGCTTCGGAAGCGGTCAGACGTGCGAACGCCGCTTCAGCGAATGGCGCAAGCAAGGCGTCTGGACCAAGCTCCTGCGCGTCATCCTCGATCCGCCCAGCACGACCTGCTCGACTGGTCACGCGCTACGCTCAACTCCGCAAGTGTTCCCGCCCCGCGCGGCGGTGAACATACCGGCCCCAACCCCTCGAACCGCGGCAAGCAGGGCAGCAAGATTCACCTACTCAGCGCGCGCAGGGCCTCCCACTCGGCGTGACTATCTCCGGCGCGAATGTGCACGGCTCACGCCACCTCGAAGCTACCGTGGACGCCGTACAGGGCGTACGGAACGGTAAGCGAGGCCGTCCACAACGACACCCCAACAAACTCCACGCGGACAAGGGATACGATTGCGCCCGCTGCCGTCGCGCCCGGCGAGCACATGGTATCACGCCCCGCATCGCTCGTCGTGGGGTGGAGTCCAGGGAGCGACTTGGCCGTCATCGCTGGCGGGTGGCGCGGACTCTGGCGTGGGTGCTGGCGAACAGGAAGCTGGCCGTGCGGCGTGAGCGACGCGGCGCGTCATTCCTGACGTTGTGCGAATTGGCGTGCGCGTTGGTGGTGTGGCGGCGAACGCGAGTCGCGCTCAGCGTTGCTCGACCTGTGTGACGGCCTGGAGTTGCGTGTAGAGCCTGCCGACCAATTTCACTTGCCGCTCGGCGGCTTTGACGCGTTTGGCTTCCTGGTCGGGTTCCGTGACGCGGATGGTTTGAGCGGCGATGGTGTGGGCAATTTCGCTGACCTCCCTCGTGCCTGCACTCGAACGTCGTCTTTTGTGGCTCTGTCCTCTACATGAGGCTTGCTGCTCGGGTGGCGGAATTCGCCAGCAGCATCTTGACAGAAGGGTCCACTTCATATAGCTGTAACATATGACTGCTAATGCTACGGTAAACTTGGGCTTTACCGTAGCTTTACACTCGCTCCGTATGATAAAGCCACCATGCCAAAGCCAGTACCAAGCATTTTAATTGTAGAGGATGACCCGGACATTGTGTGTGTGGTGCAAACCTACCTCGAGGGTGCGGCTTATCAGGTGGATACGGCTCTAGACGGCATTACCGGTTTGGCCTTAGCCCTCGACAGGTACCCCAATCTGATCGTGCTCGACTGGATGCTGCCGGGTCTAGACGGACTTGAGTTCATGAAGCGCCTGCGCCGCGAGCAGCGCACCCCGGTCATCATGCTGACCGCCAGGAGCGAGGAGAGTGACCGAATCATAGGCCTTGACGCCGGTGCCGACGACTACGTCAGCAAGCCCTTCAGCCCGCGTGAACTGGTGGCCCGGGTCAAAGCCATGCTGCGCCGGGACGAGATGCTCACGGGGCGCCCTCAGGACCTGATCAAGCGGGCAAGCTTGGTCATCGATCCCTCGAGCCGCAGCGTTACGGTAGGCGAGCGTGAAATCGCGTTGACCTCCCTTGAGTTTGACCTGCTCTATACGCTGGCGAGCCAACCCGGCCGGGTGTTTCGGCGCGACGAACTTTTGGAGCGGGTCTGGGGTAACGATTTTGGAGGTGTGGACCGAGTGGTGGATGTCCACATCTCCAACCTTCGGCAGAAGATCGAAGGCGCTTCGCCAGGGGCGCCTGTCCTCATGACGGTGCGGGGGGTGGGCTACAAGTTCAGGGAGGACCATAAATGAAGCTCAAGCGCGATCTGGCCTTATTCTGGCGCCTGCTCATTTCCTACCTGCTCGTCATCGTGGTGAGTTGCGTCAGCCTTTATGTCGCTAGCGAGGTGCTGGCACCTGTGTTCCTTGACTGGCACTGGAAGCACCTGGGGCTGGCGCCAGAAATGCTGATGAGTGGGATGGAACAGTTGGAGAGCGAGTTGAAGGCTGCACATCGCCGCGCTATGCAGCAAGCGACTGTGTGGGGCGTGGTCATTTCCGGTGTAGCCGCAGGCGCCGTCAGCCTCTTTGTCAGCTCACGCATCAGCTCGCCTATCAAGCAGATGCAGCGCGCCAGCAGGCACATCGCGGCGGGGCAGTACCACGGGCGCCTGAACGCGCAGGCCCCAGGCGAGATCGGCGAGCTGGCAAGGTCCTTTAACGACATGGCTGAGGCGCTGGAGCACACCGAGCACCGCCGGGTGGAGCTTTTAGGCAACGTGGCCCATGAGCTCAGGACACCGCTCAGCAGCTTACACGGCTACATCGAAGGCTTGGAGGACGGCATGTTCGAAGCGAACGCAGAGACGCTCGAATCCTGCAAGCGGCAAGTCAGCCGACTGGAACGCCTGGTTGACGACCTCTCTTTGCTTTCAAGAGTCGAGGCCGGCCAGGAGACTGTGAGTCCTTCTCCCACCAGCGCCGCGACGCTCGCCGAGCAGGTGGCGGCGTCCTTCCAACTTCAGTTCCTCCAGAAGCAAGTTGAACTCATCGTGGAGCCACTCCCCTCCTCGCTTCTCGTTTTAGCGGACGTGCAGCGAACCGGCCAAATCTTGAGCAACTTGGTCGCCAACGCCTTGCGGCACACGCCCACTGGGGGTGAGGTTCGCCTCGCCGTGCGAGCACTCAAGTCGGGCGAAGCGGAATTTCGCGTAAGTGACACCGGTGCAGGTATCGCACCGGATGACTTGCCCCAGGTCTTTACCCGCTTCTACCGCGCCGATAAGGCGAGGACTCGCGGCGGCGATAGTGGCAGCGGCATAGGCCTCACCATCGCCAAGCACTTCGTCGAGGCGCAAGGAGGACGGATCGGGGTTGAGAGCAAGGTGGGCGGGGGTAGCAGCTTCTGGTTTACCCTGCCTCGAGTTCAGGCTGCTCCCACAAAAAGAGCAGGCTAAACTTGTTGCTGACTTCGCACCGGCGCGCTGACGTCATGCACATGGAGTCTGGTTGTGATGGGCTCGACGGGGAGAACGCGGTCCAGTAGGCCATGATTATTGAGCCTATCCACGTGCTCTGCCCCATCTTCCGTCCGAGCGCTGAGGAAGACGCTGCTGGCGTAACCGAAGACCGGCTCTCCGGTCACCCTTCGGCACACAAGAACCGGAGCACGTACAATGAACCCCGTTTACCAAAGATGAGGTGGCTCGCTAGGGATGCCGAAATGGAATTGTGCTCTCAACAAACGCATGGATGCACGTCCTCGTGCTGTCAGGCCGTACGTGCTCCGTGGTGGCTACGATGACTAGCAAAAGGATTAGTGGCGGAAATGACAAGCTTTAAACTGGGGGTGTTGTGATAGTATAAGAACAATGTTTCATTAAGGAGGCTTTCCCCAGACCAACAAACCATTCTGTCACCTTGCAGGGCTTTGTGAAGAGGCAAAGTTCAAGTTAGCCGAACTGAAGGATACGTTACGTGTCACACGTTTCAAATGAGAAAGGTTGATCATGAAAAAACTGCTTGCAGGGGTGGTACTCACCCTCAGCTTAACCGCTTTTGCCCAAAACGACGCTCTTAAGGTGGTCGCCACCTACAGCATTGTGGGCGATTTTGTGCAGAACGTCGGCGGTGACGCTATTGACCTGAGCGTGCTGGTGGGACCGGATACGGATGCGCATACCTTTGAACCGACGCCGTCCGAGGTCGTCACACTCGGTGAGGCCGAGGTGATCTTCGAGAACGGCCTAGAGTTCGAGCCCTGGCTGGACCGGCTCTATACCTCTTCAGGGTCAACGGCTACCCGTGTTGTCGTGACTGACGGAATCGGGCTGCTAACCACGGAAGATGACCATGAAAGCGAAGAGGAAGAGCACGACGGCGAAGAGGACCATGAGGCTGAAGAGGGGCCGGGGCACCAGGCTGAAGGGGCCGAGCATGGTGACGAGCACGGCGAGTTCGACCCCCATGTCTGGCACGACGTGCGTAACGCGGTCCTTATGGTAGAAAACATCCGTGATGCGCTTATTCAGGCTGACCCAAGTAATGCTGACCGGTATACCGCCAATGCTGAGGCTTATATCGCTCAGCTTGAAGCGCTGGACGCGTTTGTCGAGGAGCGGGTTGCGACCTTACCCCAGGACCGCCGCAGGCTGGTCACCAGCCACGACACCTTCGCTTACTTTGCCGATCGCTACGGCTTCGAAGTGGTGGGAACTGTGCTCCCTTCCGTGACCACGGAAGTCGCCGACCCCTCAGCAGGCGAACTGGCCGCACTGATTGACGATATCCGGGCGGCAGGCGTGCCCGCGATCTTCGCTGAGAACGTGAGCAACCTCGGCCTCTTAGAAAGGGTCGCCTCAGGAGCCGGGGTCAGCGTCGCGCCGCCGCTCTATACGGACGCCTTGGGCACGCCGGGAAGCGAAGGCGCAAGCTATATCGATATGATGCGCTATAACGTCACCACGATCGTCGAGGTACTCAACGATTGAACCTTGCCTACAGCAGCCGCAGGCACGTTGATCCGGTCACGGGCGCCGCGGCCCTGGAGGTGCATGACCTCAGCGTGGACTATCCCGGCAGCAGCGGACCCGCACTCCGCAACATTCACCTGCGCGTGCCGGTGGGGGCGCGCGTAGCGCTAGTCGGCCCCAACGGCGCGGGTAAGTCCACGCTGCTTAAAGCCGTTGCCGGCTTGCTTCCGGCACGCAGCGGCAACCTCCTTATCTACGGCAATCCCGTGGGCGCCTGCCACCACCGGGTGGTTTACCTTCCTCAACGTGGCGACATCGACTGGCGCTTTCCCGTCAGTCTGCGGCGGCTAGTGCTGACCGGGCGCTACGTCCACCTCGGCTGGCTGCGGCGTCCCGGTCATCACGACCGTGAGGTCGTTGCCGGAGTGATTGAACAACTGGGTCTGAGTGCCTTGGCGGAGCGCCAGATCGGGCAGCTCTCCGGCGGGCAGCAGCAGCGCGCTCTGCTGGCTCGCGCGCTGGCGCAGGAGGCTGATCTTCTTCTCCTCGATGAGCCGCTCAACGCGGTGGACGCGGACACTCGCGCGGTCATCGCGGAGGTGCTCTCGAACCTCGGGCGCCAGGCCAAGACCGTGGTCACCGCGACGCACGACCTGGGGAGGCTCGAGGCGGACTTCGACGGTGCGCTCTACCTGGCCGGAGGGCGGGAAGTCTCGCCACCACCGGGAGCGTTCACCGGGATGCGGGTGGGAGAAGAGCTGGTATGGACTGGCTGATCGCGCCCTTCCGTTATCCCTTTATGCAAACAGCGTTAGCGGCCGCTGTCCTGGTCGGCTTAACCTGCGCCGTCATCGGCGTGTACGTCGTCCTGCGGCGTATGGCCTTTATCGGGGATGCGCTGGCGCACACCGTGCTGCCGGGACTGGTCGTGGCGTACCTCAACAGTTGGAGTCTGCTCGGTGGAGCGCTGATCGCCGGGGTACTGACCGCGCTCGGCATCGGCACCTTGTCGCGGCGCGAGGTGGTGCGTGAGGACACTGCCATTGGCATTCTCTTTACCGCCATGTTCGCCTTGGGGATTGTGCTCATGAGCACCCAGCGCTCGTTTCGCGACCTGACGCACATCCTCTTCGGCAATATCCTCGGGGTGAGTCCTGTCGATCTTGTTGTCATCGCGGTCATGGCCGTGATCGTGCTGCTCGCCCTCCTCGCCTTTCATAAAGAGCTGGAACTGACCTCGTTCGACCCGACGCACGCCGAAGTCATTGGCCTGCGCGCCGACAGGCTGCGCTATCTGCTGCTGGTGCTGCTGGCGTTCACCGTCGTGATGGGCATTCAGGCTGTGGGCGTCATTTTGATCAACGCTTTGCTAGTAACCCCGGCCGCTGCCGCCGCGCTGCTGACGAACAGCTTGCCGCGCATGATGCTTATCGCGGCGCTTATCGCCACCCTGTCAGGCATTGCTGGGTTGTATGTCTCCTACTACAGCAACGTGCCCTCGGGCGCGGCCATCGTGCTGACCTGTACGACATTCTTTGCCATGGCTTGGCTCCTACGTACGGTGCGCCAGTCGGGCGCCCAAGCGTTCCGGGAGCAAGAGGACCAGAAGATTCCCTAGCAACCTACTCCTTAACGCGGTAGCCGGATAGCGGCAACACTGGTTTGTCGTACTCGAGCTCAGGGACCGTCTCAACACAACAAACAGACCAGAAGCTTTATACAGGCTTAACATTGCGGCACTACAGTATTCACGGAGGTAAGCCGTGATGGACGGGCAAAGCATGATGGGAGTCGGGCTCTTGCTGAATCTCCTCATTCTCCTTGGCGTCATGGCGTTCGTCGTCTGGCTTGTCCACGTCCTCTTTCCACAGGGACCTACCTCTCAGCACGAGGACGCGCTCGAGCTCGCCAAACACCGCTACGCCTCGGGTGAAATCGGCAAAGAAGAGTTCGACCGCATTAGAAGCGACCTTTAAGGAGGGAAAGCTGTGAAACGCTCTGTTACCGTAGGTTTGGTGCTGGCCTCACTCGTCCTGGCCTTGGCGCTAGCGCAGGGCATGATGGCTGAGCCCGGAAACCAAAGAAGCCCCGGCATGATGGGCGACATGATGCCGATGCAGGAACAAATGCAGCAGATGGTGGAACTTTGCACCAGCATGATGCAGGAGATGCCTGGAATGATGGGTATGATGATGGGTCAAGGCATGATGGGTCAAGATATGGGTCAAGGCATGATGGGACCCGGCATGATGCAGCCTGGAACTACGGTGCGCTATAGCCCAGCCGATGCTGAAACCTTGGCTCGAGCCTTCTTGGCAGGGCATGCACCAGGCGCTGAAACTGAACAGGTTGAAGCTACTGCCGACGCTTACCTCATCAGCTTCCGCGACGGCGACACCCAGGGAACCCTCAGGGTGGATGCCACCACGGGTGAGGTGCAACAGGTTCAGCAGCCAGAGAATCGGTAGCGCGCCGTTCGTCCGTACAGGCTTGGCACTCCCTCGTTAAGCTTGAGATTGTTGTTTAGGAGAACCGTATGAAGATGTGCTTTAACTGGAAAGTCTTGGCAGGCGTTGCCGCAGTAGGTCTTGGCATCTACCTCTTTGACCCGAGCTTGGCCCTAGCCACCCTGCCGCTCCTCGTTGTGGCGCTCTGTCCGCTCATGATGCTCGTCATGATGTGGGGCATGAAGAGCATGAACGATGGGCAAGGCGGAATTGCCTGCTCGACAGGGGCGCAGCCGAAGAAAGGGGACGCTGCGCTCAACCGCGAGCAGCGGCTCGGCGAGCTACAGGCAGAGTTTCAGCGTTTGCAAGCGGAGCAGGCGAACCTTGCCGAGCAGATCACCGCGCTCGAAGAGGCTAAAGAGCCCGCGGTTGCGGGATTTAAGCTCTCTACGACGAGTTGAGCGAAGCTCCGCTTACCTAGAGCACCAGCGCCCTTCGGGACGGGTTTTAGCGAAGGTCTTTGATTGGCTCAATCCGCTCACCGTGCGCCTCAGCGGTGTCAACATCAACCGCCCTACCGGTGCCAGTGTGGCCGCGGCGGGCTTTCAAAACGTTGATTCCGTGAGGCTCGAGCGCCTTGGTATTTTTCGTCTGATCACCGCTGGTAAGCCTAAAAGTTCTGAGGAGGTTAGGGATGGCAACAACGGGTAAAACGAGCAGAAGGCAAAGCTCTAAGCAGCGTTGGGTTGCGGATAAAAGGTTGTGGTTCCTAGGCGCCGTAGCTGCCTTTGTAGTGGCGCTGGGCGCGCTCATGCTCTTTACGGCATCCAGAGAGGCAGAAGCGAGGCCGGTCGAGCGCTTTATGCACGTCCACGGTTTGGCGGCGCCGGCCTGGGCTCCCGGTGAGCTCTACGTGAGCACCCATCAGGGGCTCATTCATGTCGATGCCGAAGGCAACTGGCGCTACGTCAGCAGGGTGAACCACGACTTCATGGGCTTTCAGGCGCACCCGAGTGAAGAGGGCGTGCTGTACTCGAGCGGCCATCCGGCGCCGGGCAGTAACCTTCGCAATCCGGTAGGCTTCATGGTCAGCCGAGACAGCGGCGCCACCTGGCAGAGCATTGCCTTAGAAGGTCAAGTTGATTTCCACACAGTGGCCGTTCAGAGAGCGAACGGAGATGCCATCTACGGCTGGAGCGGCGGCCTCTACCGGAGCCTTGACGGCGGCCGCAATTGGGAAGCTCTGCCCGCGGAGGCGTTGGCGCAAGCCGGGGGCGCCTTGTCCCTTGCCGTGCATCCCGAAGACCAGGACACCGTGCTGGCGGGAACACAGGCGGGTCTACTGCGCAGCTCGGACGGGGGCCGCTCGTGGGAACGGCTCTTCTCGGAAGCTCCCGTAACGGCGGTTGCTTACGGCACTGAGCGCGCGGAACGGATCGTCGCCTACGGCGCGCAGGCTGAGGCAGGGTTGCTGCTAAGCGACGATGACGGCGCCTCGTGGACGCGGCTTGACTTCGCACTCGAGGATGACGCCATAGGCTACATCGCCCTTCACCCCGAGGAGCAGGACAGCATGTACCTGGGCAGCTACAGCGAAAGTCTTTATGTCACGACGAACAGAGGGGCAACCTGGCAGCAGCTGGCCGACGGCGGCGTTCCCCAGCAACCCTGAGTCAGGCTCAAGGGTTGCCCACGGCGCCCGCGGTCCTGGAGTTGCCCCGGTTTGGTGGACACCTAAACGCTTGAGGTAGCATCCTCAGGAAGAGAAGGTGTCTACAATGCCCCCATCCAAACCTCCCTATCGCCCCGAGTTCAAAACCGAAGCGGTCAGACTCTATCACCAGAGCGAGAAGAACCTGCAAGAAATCGCTTCCGACCTTGGCGTATCGACCAACTCCTTGAGGGAGTGGGTCAGACGGACTAACGGTGAGAACGCCTCCAAGGGCAAGAGCCGAATGGGTCTTAGTCAAGACGAGCGCGAGGAGCTGAGAAGACTCCAGCGGGAGAACCGTATTCTGCGTGAGGAGCGGGAAATCCTGAAAAAGCCGCGGCTTTCTTTGCTCAAGAGACCAACCCAGTCAAGCTGGGCGAGTACGGCAGGACCCGGTAGCGGTCTACCTGTTCATGGAGCAAGAGAAAGCCAATCACGCTGTCGCCCTGATGTGCCGGCTCTTCGGGGTCTCGAAGAGCGGCTACTATGCTTGGCAACATAGAGGACCCTCGGCAAGGAGCCTGTCAGATGCCGAACTGCTCGCGCACATCAAGATGATTCACGAGGAGAGTCGAGGTGTCTACGGCGCCCCTCGCATTCACGCCGACCTAAAGCTCAAGTACCACATCGATTGCTCCAGAAAGCGCGTAGCTAGGCTCATGCGTCAGGCC
>JALZLY010000337.1 GCA_030858465.1 Deinococcota bacterium | reverse complement strand
GACGAGCTCGCCGACGACGCCAGACACTACCTTGAACTTTTGGAGGCGCTTCGTCAGACCGACCCCGAGAGCGAGGACCACCTGGATCGCGAAGTGGCGGTAGAAGTTCAGGTAGGTGTGATGCAGGCTCACACCGCCAGCCTGAGCGAGCTCTTGGACAAGCTGAACGATGCCCTCGCCGAAGGGGCCTAAATACTGCCCTCCGCCCTCCTTGTTCGGTCACAGCGCCCTCTCCCGCCTGCCGGCAGGCGGGACATAAGGCTGCGCGACGGGTTTGGCGATCTCGGGCTCGAGCCGCTCGGCCAAGACCTTGAGGCTGAGAGCCAGGCGTCTGCGCAGGCTCGGCTTGTGCCGGTGGCTGAGGTGATAGCCGCGGGCCTCGTGACGAAGAGTTTCCAGGCGTTCTTGAGCGAGCTTCTCCAGGCTGAGGGGCGACATCATGGTGGACCTCCCTGAGCGCCTCGTGACGTGGACCCTGCGGTCCTAGGGGTGTCACGTGACATCCCTATCTTACGTCAAAATCCTCTTCCCGGCAAGCCTCGGCGGCGATTCAAAGAGTCGCGTGCGGAACGGAGAGAACAGGCCAGGATGAGGGTTTTTGGCGAGGCGAGTGAAGTTTCTCACTCGACTGTTTACAGCGTCAGACGACCTCGAGCGTCCCTTGTTCGCCCGTCGTCACCCGCGGGCCGTTCTGCTCGAGCACCACGTTGATCTCGCTGCGCACGCCGAAACCCTCCAGGTAGACGCCCGGCTCGACGGTGACGGCCAGGCCCGGCAGGAGTTCGCGGCTGTCGCAGGTCTCGAAGTCGTCCAGATGCACCGCGTCGCCGTGGACAAAGCGCGTGCCCAGCGAGTGGCCGGTGCGGTGGCTGAACCTTTCGCCGTAGCCCCTCTTCGAGATAAAATCGCGCACCGCCCGGTCGATCAGCCGGCCCTCGGGATAGTGGCCGCGCGCGTAGTGCTCGCGGATGGTCGCTACCGCCAGGTCGCGGGCCTCCCTCACGACCGCAAAGACCTCTTGCAGTTCGGGCGAAGGCTCGCCGCGAACACCCATCCAGGTGATGTCGGCAAAGGGCGCGCTCGCCTCGTCGCGCTTGCACCACAGGTCGATGAGGATGGCGTCGCCCGGCCTCAGCGTGCGGTCGCTGCCCTTTTGCGGGGCGTAGTGCGGGTCGCCCGAATGCGACCCGAAGCCGACGATGGGCGGGTGGTCGTAGCTCAGGCCCTGGGAGCTGAAGTAGGCCACGATGACCTCTTGCACCTCGGTCTCGCGGACCTCCTGCCCCGCCCCTAGCTGCCGGGCGATGGCGGCAAAGGCCAGATCCTTGGCCTTCATGACGTGCTCGGCGGCCTCCAAGTGGGCCCCCAGTTGCGCCTCGGTCCAGGTATCGAAGACCTGCAGGAGGGTGGCCGAGGAGACGGGCGTGACGTGAAGCGAGCGCAGGAGGTCGATGGTGCCGCCGTCGACGTGCGAGACGTAGGGGATGTCGCCCAGCGGCGAGTACTCGAGCGCCACCTCCGCTTTGGGCAGAAGCCCGTCCAGCGCCGCCACCAGCGACTGCCGGCTGCTGTAGGCCAGGACGCGGCAGGAGAGCGGAGGCAGCGAACCCCTTTCGATAGCGTGGACGAGCAGGCTGGGCTCGCCGCGCGCGGGCACGAACAGAAAGACCCGCCTCGAGAGCTTGCCGATTTTCATCTTCGCCGACAAAAAGCGCGCCGCCATGGGGTTGTTGCCGCGGAAGTCGTAAACGAGCCAGCCTGCCAGGCCTTGCCGGGACAGTTCTTCTTGTGCGGTCTTTATCCAGTCCATTATGCGCCTTTCGAGAAGTTCTTCGGGCTTCAGTTTATCTTAGACGGGCATGTTCAAGCGGCCAGAGCTCGAGCGGTGTTGTCCTGCTTCCAGATGCCAGCGCCGGCCGAGGCGTGCGACCTCTGTCGCTGGACCCTCGAGAAGAGCGGCTTGCTCGCCGCGCTCGCCAGGGCGAGTGGTAAGGCGGCAACCTTCGTTCACGCGCTTCCTTCGAAAGAGCAGAGCATTTTATAACCGGCATATAACCAGGTCCCCCTTACCTTGATGGGAGCGGGAGCGCGTGGTGAGCCAGGGCCGCCGGCAACCGCGACGGTCCGGGCCAGTCCCGAAAGGGTGCTGGAGCCAGACAAGGGAGGAGGTGCCCGGTACGAGGAGGTACACCTGACGAATGGAAGCCTTTGTGACCTCGTGGATCCTTCCGCCTCTGCGCGGCCTCGCTGCGGACGGTCACGCGCCAAGCTCGAGCGCAGCTCTATAGCGGTTTCCGACATGACCGCACTCCCCAGCCACAGGCTCCTGAAAACCAGCTGCGGTTCAGTCACGCTCCAGTCACGGTGCCTTTCCTATATTCAAGGCTGAGTCAGCCAAGGAGCGCCATCATGATGCCACTAGGACCCTAGCCGCCGCACCAGCAACCTTCTCAGTCATCCTCCAGTCATCCTATTCTGGCTACGCTCAGGCAGGAGTGAGGCTGGGGAACATGAGTAAGACTGGGGAGTAGGTGCATGGCGTGGCTGTATGCCACGCATATTAGGAGAAGGAATGAAAGACCACATTGCCGTCAAAAAAATATGGCTGACTCCTTAGGCATGCCAAGAGGCGCTGGAGATGTCCACCTGCAGAACTTCATGCGGATGGTGGTGCGCTACGAAATGGTATGCCAAGAAGAGTCTTGTCCAGCTTGGTTGCATCGATTAACTGCTCAGGCGTTTTTAGAGGTCTAGCCATGAGTCTGATTTCAAGGGGAACTCTGTAGTATGGTCCGCATTTTGGTTGTAGGTTATTTGCTGCTGGTGATGAGCCTGCTAGTCTATGCCATCAGCCAACAGCATAATGAAGAAACCTCCATTGCTGAAGTTTCCAGGCCACTCTCAGCATCTGAAGAACTTCTACAAAAGGGCGTTGAGATTTACAAACAGTACTATTGCGGCGTGTGCCATGCCTTCTCGGCTGCGGACACGAAGGGTCAATTCGGGCCGCCCCATGATGATTTGGACGTGATTGCAGCGGCACGCATCCAAGAGCCAAACTATCGTGGTAAGGCAACCACCGCTGCAGAGTACATTCGCGAGAGCATCGTCGATCCCGAAGCCTATATCGTTCCAGGCTACGCAGCTACTCCCCACCGGATGCCTGCGTACACCCAGCTTTCTGAGCAGGAGCTTGAAGCGCTGATTCATCTGCTCTTGCAGCAGTAACCGTCGTTTTGGGGAGGTGGTCTAAGCCGTCAACAGCGAGGCGGCACAAGGGCTAATCGGTACGTAGGTGGAGTCTCATTCAGGTGTTAGATGTCGAAAGGATCAACATGAGGAAGCTGTCACGCTTACTGACTATCATTGCGCTGTGCTCACTTCTCGCTGCTGCCACCGCTCAGGAAGGCACGACCATAGCCACGGACCTGAACGGCCCTATGGGTCTTGCGGTTGATGATGAAGGGAATGTCTGGGTAGTCGATTCTGGAACGGGTGGTGACGAGACTTTCGAGATGACCGACCCGCAAACTGGGGAAACCGCCACTTTGACCGCTGGTGCCACCTCGAGGATCCTCCGTATTAGCCCCGATGGTGAACAGGCAGAAATCACGCGCCTGCCCTCACTGACGTGGCCCTTGGGTACCGAAGGCGGCGCGCGGCTGGCCTTTATGGACGGGGTCCTCTACGCGACCAGCCTCTTTTGGATCGAGACCATCGGTCCCGATCCCATGCCGCTCATGGCCAGCATCGTCAGGATCGACGATGGGGAGGCCACTCAGGTTGCTGACACGTGGGCGTTCGAGGATGAGCACAATCCCGATGGCTTCATCAAGGAGTCGCACCCTTACGGGATTGCCGCCGGACCCGATGGTCACCTCTGGGTGGCAGATGCTGGAGCCAACACGCTCCTGAGAATCGATCCCGAG
>JALZLY010000336.1 GCA_030858465.1 Deinococcota bacterium | reverse complement strand
GACCTGCTCATGGCCTACGCTAACAGAGTGCCGGGTGGCGCCGAGACGGTCAGCCTGACGGACTTTGAGGGCCAGGAGGTCACGCTCGCGCTCGACCCCAAGCTCTCCGCGGTGCAAAACGCCCAGGCCCTCTACCGCAAGGCCAAGCGCCGCGAGGCTGCTCTCGAGCGGGCGCTGGCCGAGGCGCCGCGGCTCGAGAGCGAGCTGGCCGAGCTGCAAGAGAGACTGGCCGAGCTGCCGCTGCTGACGCCTAAAGAGTTGGGGGCGCTGGCCGAACGCCACCTCCCCAAGGCGAAGGGCCAGCCCCGCCGCAGGCTCGGCGTCCGCTACACCAGCCCGCATGGCTTTCTCGTCCTGGTCGGGCGCAACGCTCGTGAGAACGACCTGCTGACGATGAAGACGGCCAAGAGCCTCGACCTGTGGCTGCACGTCCAGGGCTACCACGGCTCGCACGTCATCGTGCAGACGAACGGCAGCGAGCTGCCCTTCGAGACGGTGCTGTTTGCGGCGGAACTGGCGGCGGCCTTTTCGCAGGCCGCCGACTCCAGCAATGTGGCGGTGGACTATACCCTCAGAAAACACCTCTGGAAGCCCAAGGGCGCGGCACTGGGCGCGGTCCACTACAGCCGGCAGAAGACGGTCTACGTCACGCCCGACAAGCACAAGGGGCACGGTGAGGCGGAACTCGCCGCCGAGCCCGGCTGAGGGCTTGCCGAAGAGGCCGCGCGGAGGGTCACGGAGGGTAATGCAGCCTTTGGCGGCGGGGCGCGCCGCGGCGTTAGACTAGCCGCTATGGCCGTCACCACTACGCGCCGCACCGTCCTCGCCGGGACCAGCCTCACCGCCTTCTTGACCCTCACCCACACCACCAACGACGCCTTCTCGAGCATGCTCTCGGCGCTCTTGCCGACCCTGCAGGCGCGCTTCGGCGTCACCGAGACGGTCCTGGCGGTCCTGGTGGCGACGCTGGCCTTCTCCTCGTCGGTGACGCAGCCGCTCTTCGGCGCCCTGTCCGACCGCCTCGGGCGCCGTCTGGTGGCCAGTTTGGGCGTCATCGTCTCCTCGAGCCTGCTCAGCCTGATGGGCGTGGTGCCGTCGGTCTATCTTCTCTTCGCGCTGCTCTTCGTCGGCGGCCTCGGCTCGGCGGCCTTTCACCCGGCCTCCACGAGCATGGCCAGGAACGCCGGCGGCGAGAGAAACAAGGCGCTCACGGTGGCGATCTTCAGCGGCGGCGGTACCCTCGGCATCGCCTTGGGGCCGGTGGTGACGCTCTTTATCGTGTCGAACTACGGCCTCGGCTACCTGCCCTGGCTGATGCTGCCCGGTCTGGTCTTGGGCGTCATGATGTACCTGCTCATCCCGCCGCAGCCGCGCGCGGCGCCGGGCAAGCAGCCCAAGCTCCTCGACATAGCCCTCTTCCGGGGTCCGGTCGGCATCCTCTGCTTGGCCGGCATCTTGCGCAGCATGTCGTTCGTGACCTTCACCTCGGCCATGCCGCTGTGGCTGGTCAGCTCCTACGGCGTTGCTCGAGACGCGCCCTTCATCGGCTTCACGCTCGCCGCCTTCAGCATCGGCGCGGGCCTGGGCGGGATTCTGTCGGGTATGCTCGGCAACCGTCTGGGCCGGCAGCTGCTGATCAGCGGCACCATGCTCTTAGCGATCCCGGCGGTCGCCAGCATCTTTGTGATGCCGCCCGGCACGGCTCCTTTCTTTCTCGCGGTGTTCGTGGCGGGGGCGCTCGTCAACGGCGGCCTGCCGCTCATGATCGTGAGCGCCCAGGACCTGGCACCGCACGCCATGGCCACCGCCTCGGGCATGCTCATGGGCTTTACCTGGGGCACGGCGGGCGTGCTCTACATCGGCATCGGCCGGCTCCAGGAGGTGATCGGCCTGGGCGCGGCCATGAGCGTCGGCTTTCTCACCATGCTGCCCGCCGCGCTCTTGTCCTTCTACGTCTTGCGCAAGTACGACCTCAAATAAGCCTGAACAACCCTGGTCAGCGTGGGGTGTTAAGACCCCTGTTTAAGACCCCTGTTTAAGACCCCCGTTATGGCCTAGAGCCTAGGCTGGCTGAGGAGGTGAACTGTGGAAAGACTTCTGAAGGGCGCCCTGGCCGGGCTGCTGGCGACCGTGCCCATGACCTTGGCGATGACCGCCATGCACCGGGCCCTGCCGGAGCACGAGCAGTACCCGCTGCCGCCCAAGCGCATCGCCATGAAGCTGGCCGACGAGGTCGGCATCAAAGACGACTTGGACGAGGGCGAGCGCAACGCCCTGACCATGGTCGCGCACTTCGACTACGGCGCCACTGTGGGCGCCCTCTACGGCCTCGCCGAGCGCTCGCTGCCGGGCTCGCCCGCGGTGAAGGGCGTAGGCTTCGGCCTGGCGGTGTGGACGGTGAGCTACCTGGGGCTCCTGCCCGCCGCCGGCATCCTGCGGTCGGCGACCGAGCAGCCGCCGCGCCGAAACGCGCTGATGATCGCGGCGCACCTGGTCTGGGGCGCGAGCCTGGGTCTCGGCTATGAGAGGTTGCGGCGCTAGGAGGCGCCGGCCTGCGGCGCGCTAGGCTGTGCTAGCCTGAGCGGATGAAGAGCTTCTACCAGCGGCGTCTCGCCGAGGGCCGCGCCGTCTTGGCGCCGATGGCCGGCTACACCGACGCGCCCTTTCGCAAGCTCTGCCGCGACTTTGGCAGCGCCTGGGCGGTGACCGAGATGGTCAGCGCTCGTGCGCTCGTCAGCGGCGACCTGCGCGGTATCGAGATCGGCGAGCCCTACCGCGGCGAGCCCGAGCTGGTCATCCAGGTCTTTGGCGGCGAGCCCGAGGTCGTCGCCGCGGGCGGCTTTATCCTTTGGGACAAGTACCGGCCCGACGCGCTCGATGTCAACATGGGCTGCCCGGTCAAAAAGGTGACCGGCAAGAGCTGCGGCGCCAAGCTCATGCAAGACCCGGCTCGAGCCGCCGAGATCGTGAGGCAACTCTGCGCGGCCGTACCCGTACCGGTGAGCGCCAAGATGCGTCTCGGCTTCGACCGCGTCAACGCCGCGGAAGTGGCCAAAGGGCTCGAGGAGGCGGGCGCGGCGGCGCTCGCGGTGCACGGCCGCACCGCCGCGCAAAAGTACGGCGGCGAGGCCGACTGGGAAAGGGTCGCCGAGGTCGCCGCGGCGGTAAGGATACCGGTGATCGGCTCGGGTGACGTGACCAGCCGCGCGCAGTTCGAACGCTACCTAAGTTGGGGCCTGGGCGTCATGGTGGGCCGCGGCAGCCTGGGGCGGCCGTGGATCTTTGCCGAGCTGCGCGGCGAGAGGCCGCCCGGCATGGCTGAGGTCGCCCGCCTGGCCTACCGCCACTGCGCCATGAGCTGCTCCTGGGCGCGCGGCGACGGCGAACGCCGCGCCATGACCGCGATGCGCGGCCAGCTCCTCAAGTACTTTGCGCCCTTCGAGACGTTTGCGCGGATGCGCCCCGACCTCGCCGGGGTCGAGACGCTTGAAGCGCTGCGGCTGCTGGTAAAGACCCACCTGGGCCTCGACCCGGCCGAGGGTTTGGCCGAGCCCGCGCTGAAGCTCCGGGCCGCCTAGGGGTAGAATGCGCCAAACGACCTGGAGGGCGCCATGAACGAGCCGCGACCGACGACGATCCTCTGTGTGGCCAGCTATGAAAAGGGTGCCGACTTTTTGCGCGCCTGCAAGGCCCAAGGCTGCCGCGTCCTGTTCCTGACCGCCGAGAGCCTGCGCGGGGCCGACTGGCCCTGGGAGAGCATCGACGAGGTCTTCTACATGCCCGACCTCACCAGCCGCCACGACGTCCTAAACGGCGTGTCTTACCTGGCGCGCGGCGAGGAGATCGCGCGCATCGTGCCCTTGGACGAGTTCGACCACGAGATGGCGGCCCTCTTGCGCGAGCATCTGCGTTTGCCGGGCACCGGCGAGAGCGCGGTGCGCTTCGTGCGCGACAAGCTGGCGATGCGCCTGCGCGCCGCCGAGGCCGGGGTGGCGGTGCCCGACTTCAGCCCGCTCTTTCCCTACGACCGCGTGCGCGCCTTTATGGACAGGGTGCCGCCGCCCTGGGTGCTCAAACCCCGTACCGAGGCCTCGGCGATCGGCATCCGCAAGCACCACGCCGCCGAGGAGGTATGGCGCTCGCTCGACGAGCTCGGCGACAAGCAGTCGCACTTTCTCCTGGAGCGCTTCGTGCCGGGGAGCGTCTGTCACGTCGATGCGGTCGTCCAAGACGGTGAGCTCGTCTTTGCCGAAGCGCACCGCTACACCAGCCCGCCCTTCGAGGTGATGCACGGCGGCGGCCTCTTTTGCAGCCGGACGCTCCCCCGTGAGGGCGAGGAAGCGCGTTCCCTCACGGGGCTCGCGCGCGAGGTGGCGGCGGCGCTCGGGCTCAAAAACGGTGTCTGCCACGCCGAATTCATCCAGGGCCAAGACGGCCGCCTTTACTTTCTCGAGCTGGCCGCGCGCGTAGGCGGCGCGCACATCGCCGACATGGTCGAGGCGGCGACCGGCGTCAACTTGTGGGCCGAGTGGGCCAAGCTCGAGGTGGCCGCGGCGCGCGGTGAACGCTACTTGCCGCCGAGCCCGCGCCAGGACTACGCGGGCGTGCTGATTTCGCTCGCCAAACAGGAGTGGCCCGATCTGAGCGCGTATCACGAGCCCGAGATCGTCTGGCGCATAAACAAGCGCCACCACGCCGGCTTGATCGTGGCCGCCGAGCAGCCCGAGCGGGTCAGGGAACTCCTGGACGGCTACATGCGCCGCTTCTACGACGATTTCCACACTTCGATGCCCGCGCCCGAAAAGGCAACGCACTAGAGGCCAACCGAGCGGCGGAACGCTCCGCGCGCGTCTACAGGCGTTCGCTCGCTCCAATCTCTGGATCATCCGTAGGACAGCTGAGTTCGACCGTGTGGCCCATCGGATCGTAGACGGGATAGCTCCAATAACCAAGCCACTTTGGGCTGTCATAGAACGAAGCCACCCCCTCGTCCTTCATCTTCATCCACGCTTCCTTGAACGCCTTCGGCTCGAGCTCGACCGACCAACTGATTGCGGGTACGGTGCCACCATGCCATCCGGGTTGCTTGGCCCAACCGCCGGGGCTGGGTAGCGCTTGATCCGTCCGGAACACGGTGAACTGGAGGCGATCACAGCGGTAGGCGACCGCCTCGTTTTCGTCGAAGAACGATTCTTCGAGCTGGAGCAAACTGGTATAAAAGTGGCGAACTGCGGCTAGGTCGTTGCAGTAAAGGTACAAAAAACGGACACTTGCGCACACCATGACGCCTCCATAATCTGGGGTGAAAGGACGGCCTTGGGCAAACCTTCAATTCCAGCGCCGCCTCCGCCGACCTGCGTAGACGCGCCCGCGCTGCACGGTGTGCGTGCCGAGGTAGAGCTCTTGGACGTTGCCGTCGGCCCTCAGCGCTTCGGCGCTGCCCTCTAGAACGATGCGGCCGGCCTCGAGCACGTAGCCGTAGTCGGCGATGGCCAGCGCCTGGTGGGCGTTTTGCTCGACGAGCAAGATGCCGGTGCCGCCGTCGTTGATGCTTCTGATCACCCCGAAGATCTCCTCGACTAACATGGGCGCCAGGCCCAGGCTGGGCTCGTCGAGCATGAGCAGCCTGGGCCGGCTCATCAGCGCCCGGCCGAGGGCGAGCATCTGCTGCTCGCCGCCCGACATGGTGCCGGCGGGCTGGCGCTTGCGCTCCTCGAGCCGCGGGAACATCGCATAGATGCGCCCCAGGTCGCCGTTCACCTCCTTGCCCCGCGGGCGGTGGTAGGCGCCCAGCATGAGGTTGTCGAGCACGGTCAGCCCGGCGAAGATGCCCCGGCCCTCGATGACGTAGGCGAGCCCTGCCCGCGCGGTCCTCTCGGCGTCCTGCCGGCTCACCTCGCGGCCCAGGAAGAGGACGCTGCCCTTGCGCGGCTCGTCGTCGATGAGCCCCATGATGGTCCTCAGCAGCGTGCTCTTGCCCGCGCCGTTGGAGCCGAGCACCGCCACGCAGCGCCCCGCCTCGACTCTGAGCGAGACGCCCTTCAAGACCAGGACCTGCTTGAAGTAGCCGCTCTCGACGTTCCTCAGCTCGAGCATCCCGTCAGCTCCCGGTTTCGCCCAGGGCGAGGAGCAGGAAGGCGAGAATGTCCGCCTGCTCCTCGATGATGAGCCTGGTCGGCTTGCCCAGACCGTGGCCGGCCTTGGTCTGGACGCGGATCAGGACCGGCGCGTCACCGGCCTGGGCGGCCTGCAGGGCGGCGGCGAACTTGTAGGAGTGGGCGGGCACCACCCGGTCGTCGAAGTCGGCGGTGGTGATGAAGGTGGCGGGGTAGCGGGTGCCGGGCTTCAGGTTGTGGAGGGGCGAGTAGGCGCGCAGGACCCTAAAGCCCGCGGGATCGTCGGCCGAGCTGTACTCGGGCACCCAGGCCCAGCCGATGGTGAACTGGTGAAAGCGCAGCATGTCCATCACCCCGACCGCGGGCAAGGCGGCGCCGAAGAGCTCGGGGCGCTGGGTCATGCAGGCGCCCACCAGCAGCCCGCCGTTGGAGCCGCCCTGGACGGCGAGCTTCTCAGGCGCGGTGAGGCCCTCATCCATGAGCCACTGTGCGCAGGCGATGAAGTCGTCGAAGACGTTCTGCTTCTTCTCGAGCATGCCCGCCTGGTGCCAGCTCTCGCCGTACTCGCCACCGCCGCGCAGGTTGGCGACCGCCAGGACCCCGCCGCGCTCGAGCCAGACCAGGCGGCTGACGGCGAAGCTCGGGGTCAAGGAGATATTGAAGCCGCCGTAGCCGTAGAGCAGGGTGGGGAGCAGGGTGGGGTTGCGCCCGTCCGGCAGGTCCTTGCGGTGGACTAAAAACATGGGCACCCTGGTGCCGTCCTTGCTGGTGGCGAAGACCTGGCGGGTGGTGTAGGGGCTAGGGTCGAAAGCCAGCGCGGGCTCTGCCAGCGTGCGCGTCTCGCCCGTCCTGACATTGAAGAGGTAGGGCGTGGTCGGCTGGAGAAAGGAGGTGAAGTCGAAGGTGGCCTCCTCCTCGTCCGGCTCGCCGTGCAGGCTGGTGACCGAGCCCAGCGCGGGCAGGGCGACCTCGCCTTTGGGCTCGCCCTCCAGGCTAAAGCGCCGCAGGCGGTGGCTGGCGTGGTGGAGGTAGAGGGCGATGAGCTCGCCGCCCACGATCATCGCGCCTTGGAGCACGTCCTCGCCTTCGGGAACGACCGTCCGCCAGCCCTCCTTGTCGGGCCGCGCCAGGTCCACCGCCACCAAGCGGCCCTTGGGCGCGCCCAGGTCGGTGCGGAGGTAGAAGGTGCCGCCGACGTTCCCCGCGAAGCTATACGAGGCCTCGAAGTCGCTGACCAGCTCGCTGAAGCCGTCCGCCCCCGAGTCGCCCTCCCGGAGGTCCCGGTAGAAGAGCAGGTTCCTGGTGTCGGTGCCGCGCCAGACGCTGAGGACGAGGTAGCGCCCGTCGTGGCTGACGGTGGGCTCAAAGCCCCACTCCTTCTCGTCGGGGCGCTCGTAGACGAGTTCGTCCTCCTCCTGCGCCGTCTCCAGCCGGTGGCAGAAGAGCTTCTGGTAGTAGTTGGCGCCGGTGTAGGCCTGGTCCGCCTTTGGCGCGTCGTAGCGGGCGTAGAAGAAGCCCGAGCCGTCCGGCAGCCAGGCCGCCCCCGAGAACTTGCTCCAGAAGAGCGTGTCGCCGAGCCGCTGGCCGCTCGAGACCTCGAGCACCCCCCAAGTCTGCCAGTCCGAGCCCGACTCGGAAAGGGCGTAAGCGAGGTGGCTGCCGTCCCTGCTCGGCGCCAGTGCCCAGGGGTTCAAGGCGACCGTGCCGTCCGCAGACAGCGCGTTCGGGTCGATGAGCACCCGGCCGGGGTCGTCCGGTCCGTCCAGCGCATAGAGCACGTCCTGGTTCTGCAAGCCGCTGTTGCGGAACCCAAACCAGCGCCCGCCCTTCTTGAAGGGGGCCAGGGCCTTGGGATAGTCCCACAGCTCGCTCAGGCGGGCGCGTAGCGCGTCGCGCTCGGCGACGCCCCCAAGCACCTCCTCGGTCAGCCTGTTCTGGGCCTCGAGCCAGCTCCGGGTGTGGGGGGCGGCGGGGTCCTCGAGCGGGCGGTAAGGGTCCGCCACGAGGGTGCCGTGGTAGTCGTCCACCCTCTCGGCGGTCGGGGCCGGGGGATAGTGCAACCGCTTTGCCTTGGCTTGGGTCATAGGGCTAAGCATGGCCGATGGGCCGGGTACTGTCAACGCCAAAACCGCTAAGCGAGTTGCGCCTCGCCCAGATAGGCGCGCATCACGTCGGGGTGCCTCTGGACGTCTTGCGGCGTGCCGTCGGCGATCTTGCGGCCATAGTCTAAGACCACCACCCGCTGGGCGAGCCGGCTCACCACCCTGAGGTCGTGCTCGACCACCAGCAGGGCGAGGTCCAGCTCGCGCTGCAGGCGCAAGAGGCGAGCCATCATCTCGTCCTTCTCCTCGGCGGTCATCCCGGCGGTGGGCTCGTCTAAGAGCAGGAGCTTGGGCTCGGCGGCGAGCGCCCTCGCCACCTCGATGAGCTTTTGCGTGCCGTAGGGCAGGGTGCCGACGCGGCGCAGGCGGTAGGCCTGGAGGTCTAAAAGCTCTAAGATCTCCTCGGCCTTACGGCGCTGCCTGACCTCGTCGCGCCGCCAGCCGGGGGTGCTGAACAGCGCGCCCAGGAGGCTGCTCCGCACGTGCAGGTGACGGCCCAGCAGCAGATTGTCCAAGCAGCTCAGGTTGCCGAAGAGCTCGATGTTCTGAAAGCTTCTGGCGACGCCCAACTTGGCGATCTGCGGCGGCTGCAGCCGTGCGATGCGCTGTCCCTGCCAGCGCAGCTCGCCCTCCTGCGGCCGGTAGAGGCCCGAGATGCAGTTGAAGACGCTCGTTTTGCCCGCGCCGTTGGGGCCGATGAGCGCGACGACCTCGCCGCGGCCGACGCTGAAGCCGACGCCGGAGAGCGCCAGCACGCCGCCGAAGCGGAGGGTGACGTCCACGAGCTCGAGGAGAGCGGGGGAGGACACGCCTAGAGGAGGAGCCGTTTCTCCAAAGGGCTCTTTAGAACTCGAGCCACTCCGAGACCGGCCGCAGGCCCTGCGGCGTCATCTGCAACAAGAAGATGGCGTTGTTGCCCTGGGCGCGGTCCCTGAAGCTGAGGTTGTAAAAGAGCCCCTCGTCGTAACCGTCCAGGTTCCGCATGGCCTCCAAAAAGCTCTCGCGCGTGAGCTCGGGGCCGGCGGCCTGAAGGGCCTCCACCAGCGGCTCGGCAAAGGCGATGCCGGCCAGCGAGCGGAAGGGGTCGGCGGCGATCTGCGGCGCGTAGGCGACGACCACCTCATTGAAGAGCCGGTCGGCGACGGGATCGCCCTCGCCTTCGCCCAAGATGACCGAGGGCAGGCGCAAGAAGGTCGAAAAGAGCGCGCCCTGCATGCCGGGGTTGGCGAGCAGGCTGGGGTCGATGAGCGTCGTGGTGGCGAGGATCTGTGGCCGGTAGTCGAGCCGGCCCATCTCGGTCAAGAGCGCGGCGGCGGCCGAGGGGTCGCTGTACATGAGCACCGCGTCGGCGCCCGAGCCGCTCAGGCGCAAGGCCTGGACGGCCATGTTGGTCGAGCCGCGCTCATAGGAGATGCGGTCGCCCACGGTCACGTTGGCGCCCGCCTCGCGCAGCCTCTCGACCTCCTCCTCGAGCCCGCGCAGCCCCTCGCGGCCGTAGTCGTCGTTCTGGTAGAAGACCGCGATGTTCTCTACGCCCAGCTCCTCGGCGGCGTAGCGGGTCAAGAGCGCCGACTCGACCACGTAGTTGGTGAAGGTGGGAAAGACCAGGCCCTCGCTGCGCTCGGCGAACACCACCGAGCCCGAGGCCGGGCTCACCCAGGGCACGCCGGCCCGCAAGATGAGCGGCAGGACGGCCAGGCCGTTGGCGGTGCCGACCCCGCCGACGAAGGCGAAGACGTTCTCGCGGTCGATCATCTCGCGCACGGCGGCGTTGGTGCGGGCGGGGTCGTAGCCGTCGTCGCGCGACACCAGCCGGAGCTCTCTGCCGTGGACGCCGCCCTGGGCGTTGACGTAGTCGAAATAGGCCTCGATGGCGGTCGTCACCGTGCCCCAGGCGGCGGCCGGACCCGACTGCGGCCCCCAGTTGCCGATGACGATGCTGCTGTCGCTGACGCCCTCTTGCGCCTGACCAAAGGCCAGAGCCAAGCCGATTAGAACAGCCAACCAGGTTTTCATGCTCGTCCTTTCGCGGCGCTCGCGCGCCCTTTATGCTTACCTTAGACCCCTCCAGCATACCCGAAGTCGGCCGGCTAGGCAATGGCTTACACCCGGCGCACCTCGGCCCGGCCCAGGAGGCCGTCGGGCCTGAAGACCAGGACTAAGATGACCACCAAAAAGGCGAACGACGCCTTGAACTCGAGCGAGACATAGCGCCCCACCAGCAGCTCGGTGACGCCCAGGACGTAGCCGCCCAGCACCGCGCCGGGCAGCGAGTTCATGCCGCCCAGGACGGCGGCCACGAAGCCCTTGGCGAGCGGGTCGAGCATCATGGCGGGGTTCAAGAGCGCGGTCGGCGCAAACAGCAAGCCCGCCGCCGCCGCCAGCGCCGCGGCCACGCCCCAGGTCGCCATCACCACCCGCCTGACCGGGATGCCCAGCGTCTGCGCCACGTCCTGCCGCTGCGCCACCGCCCGCATCGCCAGGCCCAGCTTGGTGAAGTTGAGCAGCGCCCACAGCCCGCTCATGAGCGCGAGGCCCAAACCGGCGGTAAAGAGCGCCAGCAGGCTCACGCGCACCCCGGCCACGCGGACGATGCTGTCCGCGACGAGCGGCGGCATCGCCTTGTTGTCGGTGCCGAAGACGAGCGCGCTAAAGCCGTTCAGGGCCAGGGCCAGACCGAGCGTCAAGATGAGCTGGCCCAGGGCGCTCTGGTTCTTGGCGGGCTTGACGAGCAGGAGGTAGACCGCCGCGCCGATGAGGAAGGCCGCAGCGAGCGTCAGGAGGAAGACGAGCCCGTAGGAGAGGCTCGAGGTGTTGAGGAGCGCGAAGGCCAGAAAGGTCGCTAAGACCGCCATGTCGCCGTGGGCGAAGTTGAGCACCTTGGTGGTGCGGTAAAGGAGCACCAGTCCGAGCGCCACCATCGCGTAGATGCTGCCGACGGAAAGGCCGCTGACGAGGGCTTGGAGAAAGGTTTCCATCACATCGGCCAGCTTTTCCAGTAGCGCTGGATCTTGAGCCAGCGCCCGTAGATGCCCAGGGGCTCCAAGACCATGATGACGATGACCACCGCGCCGTAGATGAGCTGCGACCAGTTCTGCGCGGCCGACAGCCTGAACTCGAGCCCGGTGATGAAGGCCGCGCCGAGGACGGCGCCCGGCAGGAAGCCGAGGCCACCGACGACGATCATCAACAGGAACTTGACCGACAGGAGCAGGTTGAAGGACTCGGGCGTGACGTACTGGGCGAGTTGACCGTAGAGGCTGCCCGCCAGGGCGGTGAGCGCGGCCGAGAGGACGAAGGCGAGGATCTTGTAATAGCTCAGGCTGACGCCGCTCGTCTGCGCGGCCAGTTCGGCGTCGCGCACCGCCACGAAGGCGCGGCCGATGTGCGAGCGCACCAGGTTGAAGCTCAGCCACAGCGAGAGGGCGAAGACGGCCAGGACGAAGTAGTAGAAGGTGGCGTCGTTCCAGAAGCTCAGCCCGGCGAGCCGCGGCCGCTCGACGAAGAGGCCCGAAGAGGCCCCCACCAAGGCCCAGTTGTTGAGAAGCTGCTGGATGGCCAGGCCGAAGCCCAAGGTGGCGATCGCCAGGTAGGGCCCGTGGAGCCGGAGCGCGGGCACGCCGATGAGCAGGCCGAGCGCGGCGCCGACGAGGAGCGACAGGGGCAGGCTGAACACGACCGGCCAGCCCAGCAGCGTGACCAGGCCCGCCGTGTAGGCGCCCGCCGCGAAAAAGCCCGCGTGGCCCAAGGAGACCTGGCCGGTGTAGCCGACCAGGAGACAGAGCGCCAGCGCCACCAGGCTGTAGACCATAAAGAGGGTGACGTTGTAGACGAGGTAGTTTTGGGCGACGAGCGGCAACAGCAGGAACGCCGCCGCCACGGCCAAAGAGGCCAGCCAGGCCTGGAGGCTGCCGATGTGGCGCAGGTCTTCTTCGTAGCGCTGGCGGAAGAGCATGCTAGCCGTTCACCGGTAGAGCGAGGCGATGAGGTCGCCGTACTTCTCGACGATGCTGGCCCGCCTTACTTTCAAGGTCGCCGTCACCTCGCCGTCCTCGTGGTAGAGGCGCTTGGGCAGGACGGCAAAGCGCTTGATGGTCTCGGCGCTCGCCACCGCCCTGTTGACGCGGTTCACCTCGCCCTCCAAGAGCCCGTAGATCTCGGGGTTGGCGGCGAGGTCGCGGTAGGTGGTAAAGGGAATCTTCTGGTTCTGGGCCCACTTGCTGACGCTGTCCTCGTCCAAAACGAGCAGCGCGACGAGGTACTTGCGCCCGTCGCCGACGACCACCGCGTCGCCTATGTAGAGCGACGACTTGAGCTTGTTCTCGAGCATCTGCGGCGCGATGTTCTTGCCGCCCGCGGTGATGATCAGGTCCTTTTTGCGGTCGGTGATCAGCAGCTGGCCGTCCTCGTCGAAGGAGCCGATGTCGCCCGAGTGGAGCCAGCCGCCTTGCAGGGCTTCGGCGCTGGCCTCGGGGTTCTTGTAGTAGCCCGCAAACACGCCCGGGCTCCTCACCAGGATCTCGCCGTCCTCGGCCAGCCTCACCTCGACGCCGGGAAAGGGCTCGCCGACGGTGCCCAGCTTGACCCGCCGCTGGTGGATTGAGGTGAGGCCGCAGTTCTCGGTCATGCCGTAGCCCTCGCGGATGTCGATGCCGACGGCGCGAAAGTAAGCGAGCACCTCGGGCGAGATGGGCGCCGCCCCGGAGATCGCCAACCTGACCCGGTCGAGGCCGAGGCGGTCCTTCAAGAGGCGCAGGACGGCGAGGCGGGCGAGCCCAGCCTGCACCCCCCCCTGCCGCCGGGCCGCCCGCAGCGAGAGGCGGTAGGCCAGCCGCTTCACGGCGTCACCGTCTTGCATGTGCAGCTCGATCAGCGAGTAGAGCTTTTCCCAGATGCGCGGCACCGCGAAAAAGACCGTCGGCCTGATCTCGCGCAGGTTCTCCAAGATGGTCTCCAGGTTCTCGGTAAAGCTGACGGTATAGCCAAAGCGCAGGGGCGCCACCACCGAGATGAGCCGCTCGACGATGTGCGAGAGCGGCAAGAAGGACAAGAACTCGTCACGCTCAAAGATGGGGTTGGCGGCGACCAGGGCCTCGCAGGCCCAGAGCAGGTTGGCGTGGCTGAGCATCACGCCCTTGGGCAGGCTGGTGGTGCCGGAGGTGTAGATAAGGAGGGCGGTGTCGTCCGCTTGAATGGCTGCCAGCCTGGCGTCGACCAGCTTGCCATCGGCCTCATCGAGCCGCCGCCCCTCGTCCAAGGCCTGGGCCCAGGTCAGG
>JALZLY010000335.1 GCA_030858465.1 Deinococcota bacterium | reverse complement strand
TTGGCACCCTGCACGAAGCAGTTCAGCACGTTGCCGTGGCTCGTCGCCGCGCCCGCCAGCACCCGCCCGCCGGGGCAGAACTTCTTGTCGGCCATGAGCGCGAAAAAGCGCTCGGCGTAGTGGTCCCGGCTCTCCTCCGGCTCGGGGCTGGCTACCCAGCCCGCCACGCGGCGGAACATGCCGAAGACGTCTTCGTCTCCCGGCTGGAAGTACTGACGCTTGGCGATGGCGAGCGCGTGCTCGTCAAAGATTCGCTTAACTTCACTACCAACTGCGGGTGACTTCGCCATTATACCCCTCCTACTGTATGATTGACCGGATCAACTTACTTTCATGGATGTGATAGATTTTGATGACTATATATCGGTAAAGCGCGATATAATGTCAAATATTTTATCCTTGGTACTATATGTAGCATCTTTGATATGCTTCTCCATAATTTGCAATACAATGAGCTTGAGAGGTTTGCTGACGAAACCTGATTATGGTATTTTGCCCTACCATAATCACAAGTATGCGAACCGGCTTCTTGTATTAATTAAGGCGAGTTGCTGATTTTTGAGTTTTTCTCTGTGAATCAGCGGCTCGTCTTAATTGGGTGTAGATCGACGATGACCTTGTACTTTTTTGCTACCTCTTTTATGAGGCTTCACCGGCACAATCTTTTTTCCTTCTCTCGTCTTTGCCATGACTTCACCTCCTCTCAAAACAAACCTCTCTAAAGCTCAACCAAGTCTATCACCTACAATATGTTGTATGCAAGTGTAATTTCCGTCCACCTAATGTATGTGGCATGCGGCACAGCAAGGCAAACTGTTGCATATCTTATAGACAGTAAAACCGGATAAGGCCAGCACTGCGGCGGAGCCATCGGCAGCTATGGTCAAGGTGCTGACCAGCAGTTGCGCATCTGCGGCATCGAGCGGCAGCCGGGCTAGTGGCGGAAGTGGCGTCTGCCGGTAAAGACCATCGCCAGGCCGTGCTCGTCGGCGGCTTTGATCACCTCGCCGTCGCGAACCGAGCCGCCGGGCTGGATGACGGCTGTAGCGCCCGCCGCGGCCGCCGCGTCGAGGCCGTCGCGAAAGGGGTAGAAGGCGTCGCTGGCGCAGGCGCCGCCCTGGGCGCGCCCCGCTGCCTTCCGCGCGGCCAGTTCGGCGGCGTCCACCCGGCTCTGCTGGCCCGCGCCGACGCCCACCGCCTGAAGGTCCTTGACCAGCACGATGGCGTTGGACTTGGTGCGCGCGCAGATCCGCCAGGCGAGCTCCAAGTCGCGCCACTCGTCTTCCGTCGGCGCCCTCTCGGTGACGACCCGCCAGGCGGCGCGGTCAATGACGACGCGGTCCGGCTCCTGAACGAGAAAGCCGCCACCCAAGGGCCTCAGCTCGAGCCCCTGCTCCTGCGGCGCGGGCGCCTCTATGACGCGCATGGTCTTGCGCTTGGTGGCAAAGCGGGCCAAAGCTCCCTCCTCGAAGCCCGGCGCGATGAGCACGTCCGCCTTGGGCTTGGCGGTGATTTCCGCTGCCAGGTTCTCGCTCACCGGCCGGTTGAGGGCGATGACGCCGCCGAAGGCCGACTTTGGATCGGCGGCAAAGGCGCGTTCGTAGGCCGCGGCGATATCGTCTGCCACCGCCACGCCGCAGGGATTGGCGTGCTTGACGATGACGGCGGCGGGTGTCTCGCTCAGCTCATGGGCGAGCTCCCAGGCTGCCTCGGCGTCGAAGAGGTTGAGGTAGCTGAGCGCCACGCCACCGTGCTGCACCGCCTCGTCCCAGAGGCCGCGCTGTCCTGTCTCGCGGTAACGGGCGCCCCGCTGGTGCGGGTTCTCGCCGTAGCGGAGGATGTCGGCGCGCTCGAGCGCCAGGTGCAAGGTGGGCGGCAGCGGTTCCTCGCCACTTTCACCGTCCAGCCAGGTCACGATGGCGGCGTCGTAGGCGGCGGTGTGAGCAAAGGCCTTGCGGGCCAGGCGGCGGCGCAGCTCGAGGCTCACCTCGCCCGAGAGCGCTTGGGCGACCTCGTCGTAGTCGGCCGGGTCGCAGAGCGGCAGGACGCCAGCGTGATTTTTGGCGGCAGCGCGGAGCATGGCTAGGCCGCCGATGTCGATGGTCTCGACGGCCTCGGCGAAGCTGGCGCCTCTGGCAACGGTTTCACGGAAGGGGTAAAGGTTGACGGCCACCAGGTCCACGGGCGCAATCCCCTGCGCCGTAAGCTCCGACAGATGCCCCTCCTCGCGCTTGGCGAGGATGCCGCCGTGAATCTTCGGGTGCAGGGTCTTGACCCGGCCGTTCAAGATCTCAGGAAAGCCGGTGATGTCGGAGGCGTAGCGGACCGGCAGGCCGGCGGCCTGAAGGGTCTTATGGGTGCCGCCCGTGGAGACCACTTCGAAACCCAAGGCCACGAGACCTCGCGCCAGGGCCTCGATGCCCGTCTTGTCCGACACGCTCAGGAGTGCTCGCCTCATAAGGGCCCAGTTTAACAGGGAAGAGGCTCGAGTCGTGCTCGAGCCTCAAACGATCGGGTCGCCGATGATGGTTACTGGTCGGCGGGTGCTTCCTCTTCCTCGCTGTCGGCTGCGCCCAGGGACTCGCCCTCGGAGACCTCGACCTCGCCCGTCTCCACGTCCTCCACTGCGGTTGTTTCCACCTCGGCTGTTTCCGTCTCGGTGGCTTCCGTTTCGGTTACCTCGGTGTCTGCCGGCGTGTCGGTAGGAGTGATCTCCTCCGGGGTCGGCGCCTCGTCGTCGGCTGTCTCCGTGTCCACGGGCTCGGCGTCCACGGGCTCGGCGTCCACGGGCTCGTCCATCAGGCCCTCGAGCGGATCGAACGGCTGCGGCTCGGTCTGCACCGCGTAGAACTCTTCGACCTCGATGCGCTCGCGCAGGCCGTCCAGCCATTCCTGACGCAGCTCGGCACGCTTGTCGGCTTCGATGGCGCTCCGCACCTGGTCGCGAACCTCGTCGAGCGGGTGCACGGTTTCGGGCGTGCGCGAGGCGACGAGGACGACGTAGCGCTCGCGCGTTGCAGCGGGCTGATCCGCCTCGTCCTCGGCGGCGGTCATCTCGGCGGCGGCCTCATCCTCCTGCGCGTCCGTCTCTGCCTCTTCGGCGGTCTCGGTATCAGCGGTCTCGGTATCAGCGGTCTCGGTATCTTCCACCGGGGCGGGCTCGCTCACCACCAGCACCTCGGAGACCTCGCGGCCGTCCTCGAGGGTCTCGAGGTCATCTGTCTCGAAGAGGGCGCGGTCGAGTTCGGGGCTCAGGGTGTCGGGGCCGACCGTGCCCAGGTCCTCGAGCTCGCCACCTTGCGCCGCGGCGGCGTCCTCCGGGCTTTCGCCCTCCAAGACGGCGCTGCGAAAGGCCCGGGCGCTCTCCTCGTCGTCGAAGAGGGCGCGCGTAGTCGCCGCGCTGGCGAGAACCGTGTAGCGGCCCTGGTTGGCCTGATAGTAGGCCGCTATCTCCTCGTCCGTGACCTCGACATCCTGGCTCACGTAGTTGAGCGCACTGCTGGCGACCTGCTGGCGCGAGCCGAGGAAGGTCAGGGGCAAGTCCTGGGCTCCCTGGTAGGCGAGTTCCTCCTCGATGAGCTGGTTGAGGACGGTGGGCTTGAAAAAGCTGCTGATGATCGAGGCGTTGTCAGGGGTCAAAAACTGCTGGATCTGCTGGTTGCCGTAGGTGTAGTGGGCCAGTTCGGAGGCCATGATCTCGTGGCCGCCGACGCGGGCGACGGGGCGGTCGTCGTAGCTGTAGGCGGCCTCTTCGGGCACGATGATGTCAGCATTGGCGCGCAGATTTTCAAAGGCGCGCTCGAGCTCGGCGTTGCGCTTGGCCGCCAGCGCGTCCTCGCGCACCTCTTCCTCGACCTCTTCAAAGGCCTGGGTCTGGGCGGGGAGGTAGTCCTCGACCGCTACGACGTAGTAGCGTTCGCCCGACTGAATCACCTCGGTGGTGCCGGGGCCGCGCAGGCCAAAGGCGGCGTCGGTGACACCGGTGGGTAGGGCCGCACGGCCGACGGGCCGGGGCTCGGTGCTGCCCTCGCCGGCGCCGATGGCGCCGTCACGTTCGGGGTTGACCAGCGAATGCTCGCGAGCCAGCGCCGCGAAGTCCTCGCCGTCCAAGGCCCGCGCGTGCAGCTCCTGAGCCGTCTCGGCGTCCTCGACGACGATCTGCCGGGCGCGGACGCGCTCCTCGCTGCGGTAAGCCTCCTGGTTCGCCTCGTAAAAGCTGCGCACCTCGTCGTCGGTGACCGCCACGCCCTCGCTGAGGCTGTCGATGAAGCGCTGCTGGCGCAGTTGCTCCTCCATCGTCCGCCGGAAGCTGGCGTCGGTGTGGCCCATGCGGCCGATGGCGGCCAGATAGGCCTGGTCGTTCTGACGCCCGGCCACGTTGTTTTCGCGCCGCCAGTCGTCGACCGCCTGGCGCACCTCGCCGCTCGAAACCCGCTCTCCCGCCGAAGCCTGCCTGAGCAGCTCGCGGTCGATGAGCCCGTCGATCAAGAGGAGCTGCAGGTCGTCGCCGACCTCGCCCTCTTGCACGCTGGCGAAGGTGGGGCTGTTCTGCCGGGCCAGGGCGACCTGCTGGTCGGTGATCGGCTGGTCGTTGACGATCACCACCGGGCTCTCGAGGATGTCCTGGCGCCCGCCGAAGAGGCCGCCGGCCGTCGGCGTGAACATAACTACCATACCCACGAGCAGACCGATGGCCAGGGCCCACATGATGATGACGTTGGTTTTCCTACTGAGTCTCATGAGCTTGACTTCCTCCCGATAGAGTGCTAGTTTTTGGTTCTACGCGCCCGTAGCTCAGCCGGATAGAGTGTTCGCCTCCGGAGCGAAAGGTCACAGGTTCGAATCCTGTCGGGCGCACCAGTCCCTTCCAGGTTTAGGCGGCGTCCCGACAGAACCAGTGTGCGGGACGCCGCCTTCTTTGTAATGATGAGTTTACCATGTTCCTATGACAGCGGGGTTAAAGTCGGCGACCTCCTGTGGGGGCGGGCCTTTGGCGAGCGAGCGTCGCGCGCTTCGGTAACAGCGGGCGTGCCCTGCTAGACTGGGAACCCGGCCGTTAGGGCGGCGAGGAGACGAGATGACGACGAGATGACAGAGCACCCGCATATCACCGTGATCGGCGCCGGCATGGCCGGCAGCGACGCCGCCCTGGCGGCCGCCGGGCTGGGCGTCAGGGTCGAACTCTTCGAGATGCGGCCCAAGAAGATGACGCCCGCGCACCACACCGACGCC
>JALZLY010000334.1 GCA_030858465.1 Deinococcota bacterium | reverse complement strand
GTCCCCACCAGCACCGAGGTGACGGGCGGCCCCAACCAGAACATGCTCCTGGTGCAAAACCAGAACATCGAGCTGGGCATGGTGACGATGGGCCCGGCCTGGGAAGGCTGGAACGGCGAGGGCGACTGGACCGGCGGCGTGGAGATGAGGGACGTGCGCGCGCTCTTTCCCATGTATGGCACGCCCTTTCACATCATTACCCTCCAAGGCTCGGGCATTACCACCGTCGAAGGCCTGCAGGGCCGCGCGGTCGGCGTCGGCCCCGCGGGCGGCACCCCCGGCACCTACTTCCCGCGCTTTTTCGAGCAGCTCGGCATCGACATCCGGGTGAGACAAGCTGGCGCCAGCGACCTGGCCTCGCAGCTCATGGACGGACAAATAGACGGCTTCGCCTTTGCCGCGGGCATCCCCATCGCCTCGTTTTTGGAGATCGAGGCGCAGCGCAGCGCCAACATCTTCACCTTCTCTGAGGAGCAACAAGAACAGCTCCTCGAGGCCTTTTTCTACCTGGGTCCCGACACCATTCCCGCGAGCGCCTACACCAGCCTCGACGAGGACCTAGTGACGGTCGGCATGTATAACGTCGCCATCGGCCACGCCGACCTGCCCGAAGACTTCGTCTACGAGATGGTCAAGACGGTCTTCGAAAACCAGCAGTTCCTGATCGACACCCATCAGTCGGCAGAAGAAACCGTACCGGAGAACATGCTCCCCAACAACACCTTTTTGTGGCTGCACCCCGGCGCCATTCGCTACTTTGAAGAGATCGGTATCGAGATTCCCGAAGCCCTCATCCCCCCGGAATACAGCCCCGCCGCAGCCGGCAACTAGCCGCTGCGCCGGCCCCTCGAGCGCCTGCTCGAGGGGCCGTCTTTCTTACTGGCTCTCGCTGGTAAGCTCGGCCACAAGCAAACGTGCGGATTCCGGCGTCCCCCAAAGATATATAGCTACAGCTATACGGTTTGGTCTGACTTATCTCGGGAGATCATGAGGAGAACTGTATATGGCACAACCCGACAAGCCCGTGGTCCCTGCCCCTGACCCACGGATTGCCAACATCGCGGCCGACGCCGCCTTTATCGAGGACAAGCTGCCGGGCGAACGCAGCCTGCTGAGCTGGCAACACTACCTCTTTTACGCTCTGGCCGTGGGCTTCGTCCTCTTTCACGTCTACGTCTTGAATATCTACGCCATCGACCCCTGGGTCTTTCGCAGCGTCCACCTGGCCTTGGCCTCGGCCTTGGGCTTCGCGCTCTTCGCCGGCTGGTCGAGTGCACGCGAGAGCAAGCGGGTGCCGCTTCTAGACTGGGTTTTAATCGGCGCCAGCCTCTACTGCGCCTACTACATCTACGCCAACTTGCAAAACCTGCTCTTTCGCGTCGGCGTGGTCCCGCAGACGATGGACTACGTGGTCGCGGTCATCGGCCTCTTGCTGGTGCTCGAGCTAACCCGGCGCACCCTGGGCCTGGCGCTGCCTATTTTGGCGCTGGTCTTTATCGCCTACGGCTTCCTGGGGCCTTACCTGCCGGGGGTGCTCGAGCACCGCGGCTACAGCCCCGAGCGCCTCTTTACCTATGTCTACAGCCTAAACGGCGTCTTCGGGGTGACCACCCAGGTCTCCGCCACCTATCTGGTGCTCTTCGTCGTCTTCTCGGCCTTTTTGCAGGTCTCTGGCGTCGGCGACTACTTTATCCGCTTCGCCTTTTCCTTGGCGGGTGGGACGCGCGGCGGACCGGCCAAGGTCGCCGTCTTCGCCAGCGCCCTGATGGGCACCATGAACGGCACCTCGGCGGGCAACGCGGTGGCAACCGGCAGCCTCACCATCCCCCTGATGCGCCGGGTGGGTTACTCGCCGCTCTTCGCCGCGGCCACCGAGGCGACCGCCTCGACCGGCGGCCAGATCCTGCCGCCGATCATGGGCGCGGGCGCCTTTATCATGGCCGAGATCACCGGCATCCCCTACTCGCAGCTCATCTTGGCCGCCATCATCCCGGCGCTCCTTTACTTCATCTCGGTCTACTTCATGGTGGACTTCGAGGCCGTCAAGAAAAACCTGCGCGGGCTGCCCAGAAAGGAACTGCCCAGCATGGCGGAGGTCCTCAAGCAGGCCTATCTCTTTATCCCCGTCATCATCTTAGTCGCCACCATCTTGATGGGCTACTCGATCGTCCGCGCCGGCACCCTGGCGCTTATCAGCACACTCATCATGAGCTGGTTTACCAAGGACAACAAGATGGGCCCTCGCGCCGTCACCGACGCCATGTTCCTGGGCACCCGCAACGTCATCGGCCTGGTGGCGGTCTGCGCCTGCGCGGGCATCGTGGTGGGGATCATCTCGCTCACCGGCATCGGCGGGCGCTTTTCGTCGCTGCTCTTCTCGGTCGCCCAGAACAGCCAGTTTCTGGCGATCGTCTTCGCCATGGGCATCGCCATCTTGCTGGGCATGGGCATGCCCACCACCGCCGCTTACGCGGTGGCCGCCTCGGTGGTGGCGCCGGGGCTGGTGCGCATGGACGTGTTGCCGCTGGTGGCGCACATGTTCGTCTTTTACTACGCGGTCGTCTCGGCCATCACCCCGCCCGTCGCGCTGGCCGCTTACGCCACCGCCGGCATCGCCAACACCAACCCCCTGAAGACCTCGGTGGAGTCGTTCAGGCTGGGGCTAGCGGCCTACCTGGTGCCGTTTATGTTCTTCTACAGCCCGCAACTCTTGCTTGTCGGCGAGCCTTGGCGCATCGCCCTGGCCTTCGTGACCGGCGTCTTCGGGGTCTACTTTGGCCGCGGCGGTGCAGGGCTGGTTCGTCACCCGCATGGCCCTCGTCCCGCGCCTCTTCATGCTGGTCGCGGCCGTCACCTTGATCTCCGGCACCTTCCGCACCGACCTCTTCGGCGCGGCCATCGTCGCGGCGCTCTATTTCTACCAGCGCGCTCAGTCGAGGGGCCGCGAGGCCGCCGAGAGGGCCGAGGTCGAGGCGCAAATAAGGTAGGCGAGTAGCCCCGACGCGGCGCTAAGCCTCGACGGGCGCCTCGACGAGCGCCCTCAGATCGATCCAGGGCCCCTTGCCGACGGACCGGACGTGCGCGATCAGCCTCTCAGCCAGGCTCTCGCCCAGCATGCTCGTCACCTTGGCAGCCATCTCCCCGTCGCTCATGGGATTCTGCGCCGAACCCTTGGGATGCTCGCGCAACGCCTCCAAGACCCGGCCCGAGCGGGTGCGCAAGACCAGGCGGACGGCGTAGGCTTGGGGGTAAAGAGCGTCAAAGGCGGGCTCGTGGTGCATGGCAATCCGCGGCAACAGCGCGCGGACCCGCTCGTCCGCCAGGCTCTCGGGGGCGAAGCTGCGCGCGTCCAGGGAGCCGTGCTCGAGGGCCCAGGCGAGGACGAAGGGGTAGGAGAACTTGGCCTGGTAGGGCGTTTTGGGCTCGGGATCGGGCACGATGTCCATGGCCACGCCGTAGGTATAGACGTCCAAGGACTCGAGCTCGTCGTCGGCGAGTTCGCCAGCCCACTCGAGCGCTAAGTCGATGCCGCTATGGG
>JALZLY010000333.1 GCA_030858465.1 Deinococcota bacterium | reverse complement strand
TGGGGTTGCGCTTTTGCACGGCGGTGTCGGCGGGCAGGGCGCGGTCGTCACCCACGGTGAGCATTTCGGTGTCGGCGAGGCCGGTCTCGTACTCGATCTCGCCCTCACTCACGTAGATGTACTCGGGACCCGGATGGGAGTGGACGGTGGTGGCGCTGTCCATCATGGGGAGATCGACGAGGAGAAAGCGGAGTGCGGCTGGGCCGTCGGGCAGGCCCGCGAGTTCGCCGCTGCTAAAGGCCACTTCGGCGCCCTCGAGCTCTTCGGGCAGTTCCGCCTCGGGATCGGCCAAGACGATGTGCCAGAGGCCCGCGCCGCTCTCGAGCATGACCTCGCTGCCCGCGGGCACGAAGACCGCCTCGCCGGGCTCGAGGGTGACTTCCTCACCGTCGGCGCTGGCGCCGTGTGAGCCCTCGTGGGCGTAGAGAAAGCCGGGTGCGGGGCTGGTCACGCTGATTTCGCCGTCGATACCGCTAAGGTCGAGGGCGATCCAGGCCAAGGGGCCTTCAGGTAAGGAGTCGAGTTCGGTCTCGGCGAGGGCGGTGGTCTCCGCGCCCATACCCGTCATGTCCATGCCGCCCATGTCCATCTGTGCTTGGGCTTGGGACGAGGCCGCCATGACCATCATGCCGGTGACGAGCGCGAATAGCAGGGTTGCTCTTTTCATCGTGACTCCTTTGTTGAAAACTGGGAAACTCTGTCAAGGCGCGAAACCGACCCGAGGCTTGGACAGTCTAGCCCCAGGTCGCGCCGAAGAATGAGGCTGGGTCTACTGACCGCTGCCGCGGCTGACGCGCCAGACCGCGCCGGTGCCCGCGATGTAGTCGTAGGGGGGCTCGAGCTCCATGTCGATTTCCACCACGCCGTAGTCGACGATGTACATGGCGCCGTCGGGGCCGAACTTCACGTCGAAGGGGCGCTCCATGCCCTCGCCGAAGGGGTCCTGCTCCGAGGCGGGGCCGGGCAACTGGTTGCTGACGAAGGGCGTCAGCTCGCCCGTGGCCGGGTCGATGCGCACCACCCGGTAGCCGACCGGCTCCTCGCGCAGCGGGTTGGTGGGTGGCGCCAGGTCGCCCCATTCGGCGACGAAGAGATGACCGGCGAAGTCGCCCCACTCGGCGGGGGCCACGTCGAGCTGCGACGGCGAGGAGTTGAAGGGGTGAAGGCCGACCACGTCCGCTTGGTCAGGCGGGGTGAGGCCGCTGGCCTCATGGTCGATCACGAAGGTGAGCGTCCGGCCGAGTTCCTCGTCCTCGCCGCGGACGACGGGCGGCTGCGCGTCCTCTTTCGCTTCCTCGGGGATGTCAAATCCAGGATCGGTAAGGGGTTCACGGGCGGCGGAGAAGTCCGGGAAGCCGTACCACACGCCCTGGCGCACGCGCAAGGTGGCGTCATGCTCGTCTTGAACCGGGCGGGCGCCGCGGATGTCGTAGCCGTTTTCGCCGACGAACATCTCGCCCGCTTCGTTCCAGGTGATGCCGATGGGCTGGCGCATGCCCCAGGCGAAGCGCTCGAGGCTGCCCTCGGCGTCGGCGGGGTCAAAGGAGAAGACCGCGCCGCCGCACTTCTCTTCACCCGGTACCACCTGGCCCGGCTGCGTGACCTCGCCGAAGGGCACAAAGGCGCCGGTCAGGACCATCGGGCCTTCTTCGTCCTCACCGTTTTCGTCCTCGTCCATGACCCTGAAGTCCGGAACCATGAAGTTGTGCCCGAGCAGCGTGAGGTCTTCGCAGGGCACCGAATGCAGGTCGGGGTTCAGCATGATGAAGGGACCGACGTCGGGGCCCATCACGCCCGAGTTGCCCGCCTGGCCGACGCCGAAGTAGAGGCGGCCGTCGGGGCCGACTTCGATGCCGTTCATGAAGTGCTCGGCGCGAGCGTCGCGAAAGCCCGTGAGGATCTGCTCGACGCTGCCGTCCATGGCGACGCGGGAGACCGCGCCCGTCATGTCGTTCATGTCGCGGTGGGTGATGTAGAAGTGGCCGTCATGGAAGGTCAGGCCGACCACCGGCGGAATGAGGTGCTCGCTCAGCTCGAGGGTCTCGACCACCTCGCTGTTGTCGATGCGCAAGAGGCGCGAGGGCTCGAGCTGCTCGGGCTGAAAGCCGCCGCCCGCCTCGGCAATCCACATCCGGCCCTGGTCGTCCCAGGCGACGGAGGTGGGGAAGGTGAGGCCGTCAGCGACCCTTTCGGCCGTGAAGCCCTCGGGGAGCTCGAGGATGGTCGCGGGGGTGGTTTCGGTGGTTTGGGCCAGGCCGAGCGTCAGAGAGACTAGGATGAGGCTGAGGAGTGCCAGGCGAAGGGACGATGTATGGCGCCGTGAGTCCTTGGTCATATGAAGATTCTCCTGTTGAGGGAAATGGCGTAGCCGCAGAAGGTGATGCTGAGGCGATGGGAGATGAAGGGACATGCCTCCTTTCCGGGAGTTGATCTTTACAAGCTTAGGGAGAATCACAGGCCGGCTCCGTCAAATACAATACCGGCGGACGCCGTTTTTTGCGTTCTGTACGCGAATTTCAGCCTAGACTACGCTTTGCTCGTGGAGTATGGGCGCTAAGACCAAAGTGATCCTGCGAGGTTCCTCGAGGTGAGGTAGGCGAAGACGTGCGCTTCAGCTCCTTTCAGTCTGGGCCGAGCCTTGGTGGCGAGTGGGCGCCCGAGAGCCGTAGAGCTTGTCTACCTCGGCGGCAGGGAGCCCTTGCTTCTCCTCGGTGGTCCTCCTGGTCGGCGGCTCCTGCCAGGGCATCGTCCCAACGACAATCTTGGGCACGTTGACGAAGACGGCGGTGCCCGAACGCCTCACCACGGTCTCCAGGGGAATGTAGGTGTCGCTGTGGAAGATCATGCCGCGGGGCACTAGCATATAGGCTTCGCTGTCGCCGCTTGCCTGAGCGACCTCCTTGACCGTACCGATCTCGCCGTGGTCCGAGCCGAGGACGGTGTCGCCCTCCTGGACCGCGGTGCGGGCCTCGGCCGAAGCGTCCAAGGCCTCCAAAAACTCCTCAGCCTTCATAATGCCGTTGGTGAGCATCGGGAAGTTGATGTGGATGGCGGCCTCGTAGGAGGGGACGTTGGTCGAGCCGATGGCGTCGGAGAGGAAGGTGACGTCGTAACCCGCTTCCATGGCGTGCCTGCCGGTGCTCTCGCAGCAGAGGTTGGCGGTCATCCCGGCGATCGCCAGATGGGTGATGCCAAGGCGCTCCAAGTGCTCGGGTAGGTCGGTCACGAAGACGTCGCAGCTCTTGTGGGGCAGGAGCACGATGTCGCCCGCCTCGGGTTGCAGGTCGGGGTGGAAGTCGGCGCCCCAGGAGCCCGCTAAGAACATCTTGTGTTCGTACATGATGCGGTTGATGGCGCTGCGGCGGTGCAGCTCGTGCTCTTTGTAGTCTTCTTCGGTGTAGGCCATGGGGCCGAAGAGAACGGGGATGCCACGCGCACGCGCCCCCTCGATCGCGCGCTTTAGGTTCTCGATGACGTTCACCATCTTGAGCGTTGACTTGGTCATCTCATAGGCCGCGCCGCCCTCGGAGAGAAAGTCGTTCACCGGGTCGATGACGAGGAGCGCCGTCCGCTGGGGCGGAAAGGTGACACTCTCCTCTCCCTTCGAGAGGTAGGTGGCGTTTGCGCCTCTGCTGCCGGACTGTTCAGGGTTGGTGTTATCCATAGCGCCTCCTTGGCATCTAGGTTAGGCATAGCGCTTCTTTTATTTCCGTCAAGCTGAATACCAATCGTCCCTGTCGGCCCGCACCGACTAGGCCTGCTCGAGCCTCTCCCTCAGGTCCACCACCGCGCCGATAAAGGCGGCGTGGACAAAGGTCTGCGGGAAGTTGCCGAGCATCTCGCCGCTTTCGGGATCGAGCTCCTCGGCGAAGAGGCCGAGATCGTTGGCGCCCGCGAGGGCCGCGTCCAGAATGGCCTGGGCGCGTTTGGGGTCGCCGCGCATCACCCAGTACTGCGCCACCCACAGGGTGCCGGCCAAAAAGGCGCCCTCCTTGGCACCAAAGCGCTCGAGGTGGCGGCGGTAGAGGTGGCCCGCCGCATGGTCGCGCTCCAGGGCGTTCATGGTGGCGAGCATCTCCGGACTGTCGGCCTTGGTATAGGCCCAGATGGGAAAGAGCGCCGCCGACACGTCCACCGCCTCGCCGCCCGCCACCGCCGCGTAGGCGCCCTCGCTGGTCAGGCATTCGCGGGCCACGAAGTCGCGGATGGTTCCTACCGCCTCGCGCCAGCGTCGCCACTGCGGCTCGCTTTCGGCAAAGTCGGCGAGCGAGTCCAGGCCGCAGGCGACGATCACCTTGCTGGCGGTGTATTGCCGCCTTTCGCGTTCCTCCCAGGGGCCGTAGTCGGGCTCCTGCCAGTGCTCACTCAAAAAGTCGGCCAGCGCGGAGACGGCGCCTCGGAAACGAGCCGGCAGAGACCGCGCGGTGTCCTCTCGCCCAGCGGCATGAAGTCGGTGAGGGTCAGCTCGCCTCCCGTCAGCGCGAGCCGCGTCTCGAGCACCCCGCTCTCCTCTTGGTAGCGGCGGCCCGTGGGGGAGAGGTCCGCTCCCTCGAGCGTCCAGGCTCCGCCCCGTCCCGCGTCCAGGAGCGCGGCCAGGAGCGAGGGCTCATCGAAGCGTCCCGGGCAGTACCAGACGACCGCGCGCGCCCTGGTGACCAGCGCGACCGTGCGCCGGTCGCCGATCAGGCCCAGGTCGCGGATATCGGGCTGTAGGAGGTCGGGCTGTAGGATATCGGGCCGTAGGAGGTCGGGCTGTAGCACTCTGGCTAAGCGAACTCGCCGAGCGCGCTCTGCACCGCTTCGGCCAGGGTGGGATGGATGTGCAGGGCGTTCTGGATGACCGTGTAGGGCGCGCCTGCGTTCATCAGGTCGATGTACATATGCACCAGCTCGGCGCCCTCGGCGGCGAGCACTGCCGCGCCGAGGATGTTGTTGCCGCCCTCTTCCGCGATCACCTTGATAAAGCCCTCGCTTTCACCGATCTCGCGCGCCTTGCCGTTCTTTTTCATCTCGTAACGCGCGACCTTGACCCTCTTGCCGGCCTCGCGCGCTTCCCCCTCGGTCATGCCCACCCGGCCCAGCTCGGGGTCGGTGAAGACCGCGTAGGGCACGACCCGGTTGGTGGTGCGCGCGCCGCCCTCCAGGAGCTGTGACTCGAGCACCCGGTAGTCGTGGTAGGCGGTGTGGGTGAACATCGGCCCGCCGCGCACATCGCCCGCGGCCCAGATACCTGGTACATTGGTGGCGAGGCGCTCGTCGGCCTCGAGGATGCCCTTGTCGGTGATCTTGACGCCGACGGTCCCCAACCCCAAGTCGTCGGTGTTGGGCTTGCGGCCGGTGGCGACGAAGAGGTGACTGGCGTCAATAGCCTGGTCGCCCTCGAGCGCCACGCGAATCCCTTCGCCGTCGCGCGCGACGCGAGCGACCTTGGCGCCCAACTTGAAGGTGACGCCCTCGGCCTCCAGGAGGCGCCGCAACGCTTCCGCGACCTCCTCGTCCTCGTGGCCCAGAATCTGCCTGTTGCCCTCGACGACCGTCACCCGGCTGCCCATGCGGCGGTAGAACTGGCTCATCTCGACGCCGATATAGCCGCCGCCCATGACGACCAGGTGCTCGGGCAGCCTGTCCTGCTCGAGCCAGTTGCCGGCGTGGATGATCTCGATATCTCCCAGTCCCTCGACCCTCGGGACGAGGTCGCGGGTGCCGGTGTTGACGACCACCTGCTGAGCGCTGACCTCCTGCTCCCCCACCCTCAGCCTGAAGCCCCCCGCGGCCTTGCCGGTAAAGCGGGCGTGACCGCGCAGGAGCTTGGGGTTGTCGCCCGCCATGCTCTTCTCGAGCCCACTGCGCGACTCCATCAGGATGTCCTTGGCACGCTTTAGGACGGCCCCGAAGTTCACCCTGACCTCGGGAATCTCCAAGCCGAACTCCGCGCCGCGCCGGGCCAGCTGGGCTACTCGCGCCGAGGCCAGGACGGCCTTGGTGGGCGTGCAGCCGAAGTTGACGCAGGAGCCGCCTAGGTGCTTGCGCTCGGCCAGGGCGACGCGCCTGCCGGCCTTGGCGAGCGCCTGCGCTAGGGGAATCCCGGCCTGGCCGCCGCCGATGATCAAAAAATCGTAGCTCGAGTCGTTCATCGTCATCTCCTTGTCGTCCAGCTATCGTTCTTTTGTCGTTCAGCCTTTTGTCGTTCAGCCTTTTGTCATTAAGCCTATGCGACATCGTCTAGACTACGCGACGGGGGTCGTGGCCTCGGTCAAGCCGTGTACGCGCTCGCCGCTTTGGGCTCGAGGGTTAGAGATTCCAGCCCCCGGCGACCTCCAAGTTGGCGCCGGTGACGTAGCGGGCCTCGTCGCTCAAGAAGTAGCGCGCCGCCGCGACGAGTTCAATCAGGCTGCCCTCGCGGCCCATCGGCAACTTCGGGGGCTTCGTCACGCTGTTCTCCATCACCCCCGGACTGATCACGTTGACGGTGATGCCACGCTTCGCCTCCGCGTGAGCGAGCGCCTTGCTGTAGAGGATCACCCCGGTCTTGGCGATCGCGTAGGCCACGACGCCCGGTCTGGCGACCAGGTTGTGCGCGCCCGCGTAGCCGATGTTGAGGATGCGCCCGCCCGCCCGCATGAGCGGGACGGCGGCCTGACAGGTGTAGAAGGTGGCGTGCAGGTTGCTGTCGAACATCTCGTGCCAGCTTTCCAGGCTGTGCTCCGCCAGCTTGCCCTTATGGTAGTTGCCGACGTTGTTGACGAGCACGTCCAGGCCGCCGAACTCCTCGTGCGCGGCGGTAACGAGTCCATGGGCCTCCTCCGGTTTTGTCACGTCGGCCTGGAGCACGAGTGCCCTGACCCCGTGGCCGCGCGCCTCCTCGGCGACGCCTTCGGCTTCCTCGAGGCTCGAGCGGTAGTGCACCGCCACGTCGTAGTCGTCCTCCGCTAGGGCGAGCAGGAGGGCCTTGCCGATGCCCTTGGCGGAGCCGGTGACGAGGGCGGACGGCATCAGCGGTCCTCAAAACAAACGGCGGTCGGATCATTCATGCCAACTCCTCCAGGTGATCTTTGCGCTCGAGAAAAAAGCGCACCAGCGTCCGCGTGGGCGCGTTCAGGGGATAGTCTAGCGCGCGCCTGGGCTCGAGCCAGGCGTAGGCCTCGGCCTCGTCGTTCAGCCTGACGAACAACCCCCGCCCCGACGGGCCGATGACGAGCGCGCCGACGGTCGCCAAGGCACGGGTTTTAGCCACGCTGCCTCAGGTAGCGCCGGAAGCTCAGCGCCCGCGCGAGCTGGACGAGGAGGACGTAGAGCGCCTGAACGAAGAGGCTGATCACATAGCCGTAAGGCAGCCCGATGAGCAGAAAGAGGCTCAGCCCTACGAGCTGGGTGCTGAGGCCCAGGTTGACGAGCGGCGCCGTCGAGATCATACCGTTCCAGACTAAGCGCCAGCCCTCGGGCGCGTCTGTAGGCTGCTTCCCGCTCAGGCGCGCGAAGATGGCGCGGTCGAGCCGCTCGAGGAGGCGGTCCTGGGGCGCCAGGACGAGGCCGTAGAAGCCGCGAAAGGGCGCGATCAACCAGCCGGGCGCGCCCGCTTTTGCATGCTGCCCCGGCGGCTCACCCTCCTGGCGCGCCTCGCGGTAGAGGCGCTGGGCGTTGAACCGAAGCGACAAGATGAGTATGAGGAGACCGTAGGCGACGAGGGAAACGAGCAGCGAACCGTGCGCGGCGAGCGCCAAGAACAGCGCCAGGTTGACCAACGTGTCTAAGACCGTGTCGAGGTAGCGCCCCATCACCGTAACCTGGCCGGTGGCGCGGGCGAGCCCGCCGTCGACGTTGTCGAGAACGGTCTTGACGAGGAGCAAGAGCGCCGCTAGGAGCCAGAGCGGGTAGCTGGCGCGGGCGATGAGGAGGGCCGCCAGGAGCCCCAGCGCGCTGTGCAGGACGACGATGAGGAGTGGGTCGAGGCGGTAGGGCGCCAGGGCGCGGATGAGCGCCAGCGCCAGGGGCGCGACCAGGCGCATCACGGTTTCGCTGTCCGGTCGGACCTTCTGAGCCGCCGCCTTGGTGGGCACGCGCCACTCTATCACCCAGCACGATCACCCGGCACGATCACCGGCATGATCCGGTCTCCCGATCGCGCGAGCCCGGCGCGGTAAGCTCGAGAGCAATGGGAAGCTCGTTGCTGCTCCTGGTCTTGCTGCTCCTGGTCTTGCTGCTTGTCTGGTTTGGGCCCGCCTGGTGGCCCCGGCCGCTCCCGGGGGTGACGCGCGGGCGGCCGCTGCTCATCGGCCACCGCGGTGTGCGCGGTCGGCTGCCGGAAAACAGCCTGGCCGCCTTCGAGGCGGCCTTCGGGGCCGGTCTGGACGGCATCGAGTTCGACGTGCAGAGGAGCCGTGACGGCGCGCTGGTGCTCTACCACGACCTTTACCTGCCCTCGGGCGAGAGGGTGACGTCGCTGACCCTGGAGGCGCTACAACTGGAGGCGCTACAGAGGGCGGACGCGACCATGCCGACGCTGGGGGGGCTGTTCGCGCTGGCGCGGCGCTATCCCGGCAGGCTCTTGAACCTCGAGATCAAGGCCCAGGGCTTCCGCGCCGCCGGGCTCGAGCAGGAGGTGGTCCGGCAGGTGCGGGCTTCTGGCCTGGCGAGTCGCGTGCTCGTCTCGAGCTTCAACGTTTGGTCCCTGCTCAAGGTCAGGCTGCTGGCCCCCGAGCTCCGCACCGCGTTGCTCTTTGCGCCCAAGCTACCCCTTCTGCTCCCAGGCGTGCTGGCGGCTCTGTTGCACGTCGACGCCCTGCACCCCAACGAGGGGCAGGTGGACGAGGGGCTGATGACGCGGGCGCGGCGGCGCGGGCTCATGGTCAACGTCTGGACCGTCAACGAGGCGGCGCGGGTGCGCGAGCTCTTGGCTCTGGGGGTAGACGGTGTCATGGCCGACGACCCCGAGGCGCTCCTGCTTGCAGCAGGGAGAGAGCCGGAGCCGTGATGCAGTGTAGATGCAGTGTAGATGCAGTGTAGATGCAGCGTAGATGCAGCCATGAAAGGGGCTTGTGGGGAATGGGCGGCTTCGTGGCTGCCTCACCTCAAACCATTCCCAAAACAGCCATCTCAAAACAGCCATCTCAAGACACCACGGGCGAGCGCGGCAGGGTAAGATTCGAGCTATGCCGATACCCCTCGTCCTGGCCGTCGATGACGATGCGGCCATTCTCAAGCTGATCGACCTCAGTCTGGCGGAGACGGGCTACCGGGTGATGACCTTCAGCGACCCCCAGGAGGCGCTCGCCCGGCTCGGCGGCGGCTTGCGCCCCGACGTGATCGTCTCCGACGTGTCCATGGCCGAGATGGATGGCTTCGAGTTCTGCAAGAGGGTGCAGACGATGGCCAACTTGGACGTGCCCTTTCTCTTTCTCTCCGCCATGACCGAGCGCAGCCACGTCCGCCGAGGCATGAGCCTGGGCGCCGACGACTACCTCACCAAGCCCTTCGCGCCGGATGACCTCGCTCGCGCCGTCGGCGTGCGCCTGCAGCGCGTGCAGGAGCTCAAGCGGCCGGTCGAGGGGCTGATCGCGGTCACGGCGATGGCCAGGGTCCAGGTGAGCCGCGATGGTCGGCTTCTGGTCTGGGACTCGCAAAAGGCCTTGGAACTCTTTTTCTACCTGCTGGAAAACCGCGCCGGCGTGACCACCTGGCAAGTCGCCGAAGCCCTCTGGCCCGGCAAGAACGAGGCCAAAGCCAGTTCATCCTTTCACACTACCCTCTACCGGCTCAGAAAGGTGATCGGCGACGAGCTCGTCGAGTCGAGCAACCGCCGCTACTACCTGCACAGCCGCTTCGACGTCCACTACGACGTGGGGCAGTACCGCCAGCTCAGCGTAAGGGCCAGGGAGCTCAAGACCCCGGCCGCCTTCGAGGAGGCCCTGGCCGCTTACCGGGGTGAGTTCCTGTCCGGCTTCGACTCGCCCTGGATTCACGACATGCGCCAGGCGCTCAAGGACGAGCAGACGGCGTTCCTGCTCTTCGCCGCCGCGGCCTCGCTGGCCGCGGACAAGCCCGAAGCGGCCATGGGGTTCTTTCGCCGGGCGACCGAGCACGACCCCCGTTCGCAGGCGGCCTGGCAGGGCTTGGGCGACGTGCTCGAGCGCTGCGGCCGCGGCCGGGAGGCTGGCGAGGTCTTTGAGCGGGCGGTAGCTCTGGGTGAGAACGATTAGCGCCAGGGCCGACGCGCCTTAATCAAAAGGATTTTCGAGATATCACTTTGGGCCATCTCCATTTCACTCTGCTAAAGTCTTGCAGTAACTGTTCAGGGGGTATAAGGCGAGAGGAAGTACTATTGATAGTAGGTATAAGCCCATGCGGTACAATTGGTTGACTTTCCCGAGAACTTCTCAGACACGCCGTGCTCAATTGCTTTTGTTGGGACTCGCTCAAAGTCAACCTATAGGTCATGAACGGTTACGTCTTGCATAGCTCTTGGAAGCAAAAGCTGAACCATTACCAGGTGACTTGCACCCCTGATGCATGTTATCTATTGCCCTTCTACGGATAAAGTTGTATTGTCTTTAGAAGTAGGAAAGGAGAATTCACATGAAAAAACTACTCATAGTGATGTTGATGACAATCTATGGCATGATATTCGCGCAGCAAGCTGAGGAGCCTGCTGGAAATGCTCAGGCGATGGTGCGGGTAGCCCACCTCGATCCGGACACACCCGAGCTCGAGATTAGCGTTGATGGTGAGTCGAGCTTTGAAGTTGTTGCTTTTAGAGCGGTGAGTGACTACCAGCCTGTGTCCTCCGGCACCGTGAATATAACTGTTTTGGTTGAAGGTGAAGAAGTCGCCAGCGACTCGCATGATTTTGAAGCTGGTCGCCACTACACTCTGGTCGTGCTGAGCGGCGTAGCTGAGGCAGTTGAAGATGCAGTTGAGGAAGAAACTGAAACAGTTGAAGAACCAGAGGAAACGCCTGCAGAAGCGGCTGAAGAAGTAGGCGAAGAAGTACCTGAGGAAGAAACTGAAACAGTTGAAGAACCAGAGGAAACGCCTGAAGAAGCGGCTGAAGAAGTAGGCGAAGAAGTACCTGAGGAAGAAGCTGAGACAGTTGAAGAAGTTGAGCAAGGGTTACGTGTTCTCATTTTTACGGATGAGGTGACAACCCCTCCTGGAGAGGATGAGGCTCTCGTCCGGGTGCTTCACGCTTATTCCCCTGCTGATGACGAAACTAGGGAGGAAGGAGTAGATTTTGCTCCATTCAGCCC
>JALZLY010000332.1 GCA_030858465.1 Deinococcota bacterium | reverse complement strand
GTCATGGGCCGGGGTGGGCATCGACGCTTTGAGCGACGAACAAAAGGCAGTGGTGCTGTCATTTCTTGAAGGGGTAGCAAAAGACGTTATGAAGGTCGCTCAAGAACCTTAGCTGGTCGATAGACTCTCTGCGGTCGAGAATGACGCTTTTGAAGGGTGCATGAAGGGTACTGCATGAAGGGTACAGCCCCATCCCGGCAGCTAGACACATCCTTGCAAAAACTCCGGCGACCGAGCACAATAGGGGAACGATCCGCTAACCGCGGGTGGAGGGCGAACCAGGTAAGGCGTCACGAAGTTAAAAAGGTTAAAGAAGAAAGGCTGCCCTTGATATCAGACACGTTTACGCTAAGCATCAACGGGAAAAGTGAAGAGATTCGTGGCGTCTCCCCTACCACGACCTTGCTCGACTACCTGCGGCAACAGGGGCTCACCGGCACGAAGGAGGGCTGCGCCGAAGGCGATTGCGGCGCCTGCACGGTGGCTCTCGCCGGACGGTGGCCATCCGGCCTGCCCCGTTACGAGGCGGTCAACTCGTGCTTGGTGATGCTGGGCTCGGTGGCCGGGCGTGAGGTTACTTCCGTGGAGGGCTTGTCGCCGCGCCCCGGCCCGCTCCACCCGGTGCAAGAGGCGATGGTCAAGACCGGCGGCTCGCAGTGCGGCTACTGCACGCCGGGCTTTGTCATGAGCCTCTTTGCGGCCTACTATGACGGCGGCTATGACGGAGGTGTCGGCGACGCAGCAATTGACACAGCGATTGAAGGCAATCTCTGCCGCTGCACCGGCTACCTGGCGATCCGCCGGGCGGCGGCTGCGTTAGAGGAACCTCGAGAGGATGACCCCTTTTTGAGCCGCCTCGAGACCGTTCCTGCCGCCGGGCCGCTGGCCTATGAGGGCGGCGGCGGGAGGTTTTACAGGCCCACGAGGCTGAGCGAGGTTATTGAACTCTTGAGCGAGCACCCCGAGGCGCGGCTTGTCGCGGGCGGGACCGACCTGGGCCTCGAGGTCACCAGGCGCTACCGGCATTTTCCCGTTCTTATCGCCCTTGAAGGCGTTGAGGAACTGCAAAGGTTAGACGACGGGAAGGACTACTTCGAGCTTGGCGCCGCCGTTACCCTCAGCCACCTGGAGGCAGCCTTTCGCGGTAAGATTCCCGCCCTGGACGAGATGCTGGCCTCGTTTGCAGCCAGACAGATCCGCAACCGCGCGACGATTGGCGGCAACTTAGCCACGGCTTCGCCCATCGGCGATTTGGCGCCGGTCTTCCTATCGCTCGACGCCGAGGTGCGCGCGCTAGGCCCCGGCGGCGAGCGCTTCATCCCCCTCGCCGCATTCTTTACGGGCTACCGCCGGACGGCTTTAACACCTGCCGAAGTGGTGGTCTCGGTGCGCATTCCCAAAGCCTTGGCTCGCGGGGCCACACGCCGTTTAAGCCGCGCCTACAAGGTCGCCAAACGCCCCGCCGACGACATCAGCGTGGTGGCGGCGGCCTTTGCGCTCCATCTAGACGCCGAGGACCGGGTGGTGCGGGCGCGGCTCGCCTACGGCGGGGTGGCCGCCACGCCGGTTAGGGCGAGAGGAGTGGAGGAGGCGCTTAAGGGCAAGCGCTGGGACGCCGCGGCCGTTCGTGAGGTCAAGGGGCTCCTGGAGGAGGCGTTCACCCCGCTCACCGACCCGCGGGGCAGCGCCGGGTACAGGCGGCTGCTGATAGGCAATCTCTTCGAAAAATTCCTCTTCGAGCCGAGCCGTTCCTTGACGGAGTCAGGGGTGGGCGCATGAATCCTTATGCTCGTCTAAGGATGACGGTAGGCCGGCCCAAGAGCCACGAGAGCGCCGCCGGGCACGTGAGCGGGCGCGCCGTCTACACCGACGACCAGAGGCAACCCCACGGCATGCTCTCGACCTGGCCGGTCATGTCGCCGCACGCTAGAGCGCGCATCACCCGCCTCGACGTTTCAGGGGCCTACGAGGTCGCGGGCGTCGTCACCGTCCTCAGCGCGGAGGACGTGCTGGGTGAAAACGACTCGGGTCCCCACCACCACGACGAGGTGCTCTTTCCCAACGAAGAGGTGAGCTACTGGGGCCAGCCCGTCGTCTGGGTGGTGGGCGAGACCGAGGAGGCGGCGCGCCTCGGGGCGGCGCGAGTCGTGGTCGGCTACGATATCCTCCGGCCCCTCCTCAGCCTCGAGGAAGCGGTCAACTTGAGGAGCTTTCATAACGAAGGCCTGAGCATCCGCCGCGGCGAGCCCGAGCTTGCCTTGGGTGAGGCCGAATACGTCCTCGAGGGGGAGGTGCGCATGGGCGGACAGGACCACTTCTACCTCGAGACCCAGACGTCTTGGGCCCTGCCGGGGAACGAAGGCACCTTTCACGTCTACGCCTCCACCCAGCACCCCACCGAGACCCAAGCCATCGTCGCCAGGATTTTAGCCGTGCCCGAAAATCAAGTCGTCGTCACCTGCTTGCGCATGGGCGGGGCCTTTGGCGGCAAGGAGTCGCAGGCCAACGCCTGGGCCGCGGTCGCCGCGCTCGCCGCCCACAAGACCGGCCGTCCCGTGCGCCTTCGCCTCAAGCGCGACCAAGACATGATCATAACCGGCAAGCGTCATCCCTATCTGGCCCATTACCACGTCGGCTTTACGAGCAGCGGTGACTTGCAGGCCTTAAAAGTCCAGCTCTACTCCGACGGCGGCTGGAGCAGCGACCTGTCCATGGCCGTCTTGGGCCGCTCGCTCTTTCATATCGACAACGCCTACTACTGCCCGGCGCTCGAGGTGAAGGGCTGGGTCGCCAAGACCAACAAGACCTCGCAGACGGCCTTTCGCGGCTTCGGCGGGCCCCAGGGGATGCTCGTTATCGAAGACATTCTCGACCGCATCGCGCGTCATCTCGGCTTGCCCCCCGAGGCGGTGCGCGAGCGCAACTTCTACCGCGGCGCGGGCGAAAGC
>JALZLY010000331.1 GCA_030858465.1 Deinococcota bacterium | reverse complement strand
GCAGAGTACGACATCGTTCACGTCAACGCCGAGTTCTTCGCGCAAGTGAGCGACCACGACCCGGCTGTCTCGCGCTACACGCTCACCATCCGCTTGGCGCTCGAGCTGCTCAAGGGCGACGTGCAAGCCTTGAGCGCGGCGGGGCTTTTGAACGGCGGCCAGGGGCATGCGCTCATCGCCCGGATCGACGCCGCGATTCGCTCCTTGGATAGAGGTCAGGCGAAGACGGCGAGCAACCAACTCCAGGCCTTCGTCAACCAACTGAACGACTTCGTAGCGTCCGGGCAACTTCCCGAGGCCGAAGCCAGGCCCCTGCTCGAGGTGGCGCAAAGTATCATCGACGCGCTGAACTAGAGGCGGGTGAGGGTTGGAAAGGGGCCGAGCCTATCGGTCCCTTTCTCTTTTTTGTTGTGCTTCGATTGCACAAAAGTCATCCCCGTTTGACACTCCGAGTGAGATGAAAGGCGATTCCTGCTAGACTGACCCATGCGCCCCGCGCAGGAAAACTGGCTGACCCTTGGACTCGTTCTGGTCTGCCTCGTTCTGGTCGCCTGGAACCTCTATCCCAGACTGGCGCCCGTGCCCATGAGCGTCGAGCGTCACCAGCCCGAGGTGACGGTGTCGATTGCCGGGGCGGTGAGAAACCCCGGTCTCTACGAGCTGCCCTGGGGCTCGAGGGTGGCCGATCTTGTCGAGCTGGCGGGTGGGCTGCACGAGGAGGCCGAGGAGACGTTGGTCAACCTGGCGATGCCTTTGGATACCGGCGCGAGCATCGTAGTGCCCACCCGCACCACCGAGACGGGCGAGGTGCGCATCAGCCTCAACGCGGCGACGCAGCGCGAGCTTACTGGCCTGCCGGGTATCGGCCCGGTCCTGGCGGGGCGCATCATCGACTACCGGCCCTTTTACGGCGTGGACGAGCTCATCAAGGTTTCGGGCATCGGCCCGGTGACCCTGGAGCGGCTGCGCCCGCTGGTCAAGCCGTGAGCCTGGGTCCTGCCCCGGAACCGCGCCGCCCGGCGAAGCCGTCGCTTCCAGACAGGGCTCCTAACCCAGACAGGGCTCCTAACGAAGCCCTCACAGATCGACCCGAGGGCGCGAGCTTCCTTCCCTGGCCGGTCCCCGCCGCGCTCTACTTAGCCAGCGGCGTCGCGCTCTCCGGCCTCGGCCTGCCGCTGTGGCTGAGCCTGCTCGCCGCGCTCCTCCTCGCCCTCTTGACCTGGCTCCTCTGGCGGCGCTCGGAGGGCCTGCTCCTGCTCCTCGGCCTGACCTTGCTGCTGCCGCTGGGCGCCTGGCGCTATGAGCTTTGGCAGGCCCGGCCTCACCTCTTGGAGCCGCTGATGGCGCAGCGCCTGACCCTGTCGGGACAGTCCGACGGCCGCTATCTGAGGGTGGACGGCATTGGCGGCGATACCCGCTTTGGCGGCGCGCGGGTGGCCCTGTCGCCTCGCGGCTCGGTGGCGCCGGGCCGGGTGACGCTCACCGGCGACCTTGCCGAGGCGCAGGGCAAGCGCAACCCCGGCGGCTTCGACTACCGGAGCTACCTCGAGCGCCGGGACATCCGCGGGCAGGTCTTCGTGCGCGAGGTGCAGGTGCATGAGCCCGCCGCCGTCACCGTCAGGGAGCGCTTGCGTCAGGGCGTCGTCGCCGGGCTGGACGCGCGCGCGGCGGGGCTTATGCAGGCGATGACCCTGGGCCTGCGCGAGGACTTAGGCGACCTGCGCGAGGTCTTCGCGGCCTCGGGCCTGGCCCATCTCCTGGCCCTGTCGGGCCTGCACGTGGGCGTCCTGATGGCGGCGCTCGGCCTGCTCTTGAGCCCCCTGGGCCGGGCGCGCTACCCGCTCATGATCGTCCTCGCGCTGCTTTTCGTGCAGCTTGTCGGGCCGACGCCGAGCGTGGTGCGGGCGGCCGCGATGGTGACGGCGGCGCTCGTGACGCTGTGGCTGGGCAGCGGGCGCATCGAGCCCTGGCCGGCCCTGGGATTGGCGGCGCTGCTGACGCTTGTTTGGAACCCGTCCTGGCTCTTCGACCTCTCCTTTCAGCTCTCCTACCTGGCGGTGGCGGGCATCCTCCTCTTCGTCCCGCCGGTCATGAAGGCTATCTTCGGCCGGAACTTTATCGCCCGGGGTTGGTGGGACCCGCGCACGCTGGTCGTGGGCGCGGCGGTGGTGAGCGCCTCGGCGCAGGCGCTGACCCTGCCGCTCGTCGCTCACCACTTCGGCAGCGTTCCCCTCTTCAGCCCCTTGGTCAATGTCGTGGCGGTGCCGCTGGCCGGACTGCTGGTGCCGCTCGGCTTTGTGGCCGGGCTCCTGGGTACGCTGTCACCTGGTCTGGCGGGAGGACTCAACGTACCGACAGGCCTGCTGGTGGGCGCGCTCATCGGCCTCGCCGACCTGGCCTCCGCCCTGCCGACCCTGGCCTGGGGCGAGATCGCCCCCGCGGGCTACCTTCTCTACGCCGTGGGCGGCGTGGCGCTGGCCCTCACCCTGGGGGGCCGGCTGCGGCCCTGGCGGGGGGCGCTGGTCGTCACCGTCGCGCTGGCAAGCTCGACGGTCTTGGCGGCGCGGGAGACGAGCGAGGTGGTGTTTATCGACGTGGGGCAGGGAGACAGCGCGCTGGTGCGCGCGGGCGGCGTGGCCATCTTGGTGGACGGCGGGGGCAGCCTGTGGAGCGATTTTGACGTGGGCGCGCGCACGGTGGTGCCGGCCCTGCGGGCTCTGGGGGTAGGCCGGCTCGAGCTCGTCATCGCCACCCACGCCCATGTCGACCACATGGAAGGGCTCGTCAGCGTCCTTAAGCTCATGCCGGTAGGTGCCCTCGTCATCGGGGTGGAGGACTGGGAGCGCCCGGTCTTCGCCGAGCTGATGGCCGCGGCGGAAGGCGGCGGCGTGCCGGTCGTGCAGGTGACCCGCGGCGAGTCGCTCGCGCTCGGCCCCGTCCGGCTCGACATCTTAAACCCGCCGCGGCGGCGCTACGGCGATGTCGACGCCGACTCGGTGGCCTTTGCGCTCTACCTGGACGACCGGCCCACGGCGCTCTTTCTGGGCGACATCCCCGAGGCCGTCGAGCGCGACATCGCCTTTCCCGCCGTGGACCTTTTGATGACGCCCCATCACGGCTCGAGAACCTCGACCTCGGACGCCCTCGTCGCCGCCGCGCGGCCTAAGACGGCCGCCATCTCCTACGGCCGCAACAACTACGGCCACCCCAGCCCGCTCGTCTTGGAGCGCTTGCAGGCGGCGGGCGCCGTGGTGCGGGAAACCTTTTTGGAGGGCGCCGTGCGGCTGCCGCTTAAGCCCTGAGCGGCGTCAAGGCCAGATTGCTGGGGGTGTGCTCGAGAGAACGGCGGGCTTTTGTCAGGCGATAGGGTAGAATCGCCTAAATGATCACTTCCGCTCCCTCTCGCTCTCCGCAATCGGCGCCCCCGGCAGGCGCCCCCGTCTTCAGCTTTCACGGCGAGCCCTCGCCCGGCTTGGGCGAGCTTGCCGCGGATCTCAAGCGCGCGCTCGGCGAGGCCGGCTACCGCTTCGAAGAGGCCGCCGACGCCCCGCGCCTGGTCCTCAACTTCATCACCGAGGAGGCGCCCGCACCCTTTAGGCGCCGCGCTCAGGCGGTCTTCGTCCTCTCGCTGCTGGAGCTGCCCGAGCTGCCGGCGGAGCCCGTCAAGGCGCTCTACCCCTACCTGGTGCGCTCGCTCTCCAACATGCTGCTCGTCTATGCGCCGGGTGAGGGCGTGCACTTCGTCACCTTGGAGCTCGGCCACTACGTCGAGCGGGAAGGCCCGCGCTTCGCCGAGCGGCTGGTCGAGCGCATCAAGCCCCTGGCCGAGTCGCGGCTGGTCATCGACAATGACTTCAGGGGTGACCTCGAGGAGGCGCTGCGCGCGGGCGACGCGCTCACCCGCGCGCTCAGCCTGGCCGGCAAGCGCCTTGCCGACTGGGACCTCTTGCCCGCGCCCTTTTCCATCGACGAGATCCTGTCGCCCGAGGATCTGCGCCACGTCAAGAGGCTCTACGGCATCGGCGGCCTCTCCTACGGCAACCTGTCGGTGCGCAAGGACGAGGGGCGCTTTTGGATGTCGGCCTCGGGCGTCGACAAGTCGCGGCTCGAGACGGTCGGCCGCGACATCCTCATGGTCACCGACTACGACGAGGCAGAGAACGCCATGCGCCTCTCGGTGCCGCCGGGTGTCGAGCCGCGCCGGGTATCGGTCGACGCCATCGAGCACTGGATGATCTACCGCGAGCACCCGGATGTGGGCGCGATCATCCACGTCCACGCCTGGATGGACGGCGTGCCCTCGACCGAGCTCAACTACCCCTGCGGCACCTTCGAGCTCGGCGAGGCGGTCGCCGAGACGCTGCGCCGCGCCGACGACCCCGCGCGGGCGATCGTTGGCCTCAAGAACCACGGCCTGACCATCACCGGCCGGAGCGTGGAAGACGTTTTGGCGCGCATCGAGGGTAGGCTGGTCCAGAACATCCCGATGATCTAAAGCCATGAAGGCGCTTCGCTACTACCCCTCCGTGCCTCGCTACCTTCTGGCCGGGCGGCTCGGCACGCGTTACCCCATCGCGCAGTTGCCGCTCAGGCTCGAGCGCCTGCCCGCGCCCCAAATCCCGCCGGGCTGGCAGCGCGTCAAGGTGCGCCTGTCGGGCATCTGCGGCTCCGACCTGGCGCTGCTCTATGGCAAGAACTCGCCCCGGCTCTCGCCCTTCTTTTCCTTCCCGGCGGTCTTGGGGCATGAGATTCTGGGCGAGGTGGAGGGCGTGCGCGTGGTCGTCAACCCGCTCTTGGCCTGCCGCGAGCGGGGTGTAGAGGCCTGCGCGGCCTGCCAGGGGGGCGAGGACGGGCGCTGCCAAAAGCCCGCGGAGGGCGCCTTCGCCCCCGGCATGCTGGGCTTCTGCCGCGACCTCCCCGGCGGCTGGGGCGAGACGGTCGCGGTCCACCCCGACCGGCTCTATCCCATCCCCGACACTGTCCCGGACGCTCGAGCGGTCTTGGCCGAGCCGCTGGCGGTGGCGCTGCGCGGCTTGAGCTTGGCCTTTCCCGGCGGGCCGCCCGCCAGCTTGCTCGTCGTCGGCGCGGGCACCATCGGCCTGCTGACGGTGGTGGCCCTGCGCCTGACGGGCTACGGGGGCGAACTCCACGCCGTCGCCCGCCATCTTGTTCAGGCCGACATGGCCAGGCAGCTGGGCGCGGACCGGGTCCACGGCTCGGTTGCCGAGGCGGCGGAGGCGGTGGGGGCCAAAGCCTACCGGGCGATCATCGGCCCTCCCGCCTGGCGCGGCGGCTTCGGCGCGGTGGTGGACGCCGCGGGCAGCGCCAGTTCGCTCGAGCAGGCTTCCTGGGCCGTGGCCGAGGGCGGGACGCTGCTGCTCCTCGGCGCGCCTGGGCACCTGCGCCACGACCTCTCCCCCTACTGGTTCCGCGAGCTCAGGCTCGTCGGGAGCTATGTCTACAGGCGTGAGGACTTTGCGAAGGCGGTCAGCTTGCTTGCCGAGGCCGAGGGTCTCGAGCGCCTCGTCGGCGCCTCCTACCCGCTTGAGGAGTGGCGCGAGGCCTTGGGGGCGGTGCGGACGCGGCGGGCGGTCAAGGTGGTCTTCGCGCCGCAGACCTAGACTTCATACTTAGACCTCAAGATACTTAGACCTCAAGATACTTAGACCTCAAAAATGGTCACGCAAGGAAAGTGATCGCTTAGCGTCCTGATGATTGTGCTCTCTTTTGTTCTAAACTCGCCCCTTGAAGTCAGGATGTAATCGATTCGCTTGTTTGTGTTGGGCAAGGATGGCTCCTTTGGCAAGGTGTCAACGAGGGATAGCGCCTAGGTGAGGCCCACTAGGGCCTAAGGGCTAGTGCCCTTAACCTATGAAAGAGGCGCGGATAGACTGCCTTGAGGTTATGGACATTAAAGTCCCCGCAGAGAATGAGCGGCGTGTCCAGATGTTCGAGCAAGACCCCCTCAATCTCTCGAGCGAACGCGCTTCCCTCCTGACTTTCATAGCTCGAGCCCAGGATATGAAGAGGAAGGAGGTGGGTGTTGGCAATCAGCAGATCGCCGCACCTCACGCGCTGAAGATACTTGTCATGGACCCTGGCGTGCTCCCCATCGGTAAGCAGCAGGAGGCTGAGCTTGAAAGTCGGGAGCGGTAACTTGACGGCTCGAGGCTTTGCAAGGGCGTGTTTGGAGAGAATGGCGTTGGCGAGTCTATAAGCGTCGTCGATATGGGACTCGCTCGTGACTGTTTCAAAGATGTAATTGTAGCCGAGGCTGGAGGCGATTTCGTGCGCTTGAGACCGGGACGTGTTCAGGTGAACCTCTTGAAGGCAAACGATATCCGCAGCGACATCTTCAATTTGAGCGATGAAATAGGAGAGATTTTCAGCCTTGAGGTATACCTTTGGACTCATGGATTGCAAGCCATAGCCACCGTTGATGTTCCACGTCATTACCTTCATGCGGAAAGTATAAGGGTGCTTGAGCGGGCCAATTGGCTTGAATGGTGGTTCAGCTTCGGTTTCGGCGGGAAGGGCTCGTCGCTGATCGCTCAGGTCACCGTGCGCCGCCGCAACCTCCCCTGGCGCCGGCGTAGACGGTCAGGCCGCGGATGGTCGATTCGCTGAGTCGTGAGATGCGCCGGGCGGGCTGGGGCACGGGCTCATGCATAGGGACCAGTCTAGCCGAATTTGTTTGCGTAAATTTGTTTGCGTAGAGGTCAGAACCCCCGCCCTTTGGGCTATACTCGAGCCTGCAATCATCAAGGTCGGCTCCTGGCGGCGGAACAGCGTTTCGCCTTCAGGCCGGCACTAGGAGGCGCTTGAAGGGACTCATCCTCGCCGCCGGCCTGGGCACCCGCCTGCGGCCGCTCAGCAACGCCCGGCCCAAGCCCGTGATCGCGGTCGCCAACCGGCCGCTCATCGTCCACGCGCTCGACCACCTGGTGGCGGCGGGCATCGGCGAGGTCGGCATCGTGGTGTCGAGTACCACGGTGGCCGAGATCCAGCGGACGCTGGCGGCTTACCGGGGCGCCCGGATAAGCTACATCAGCCAGGCGCGGCCGGCGGGTCTGGCGCACGCGGTCAAGGCCGCGAGGGCCTTTTTGGGTGACGAACCCTTCGTCACCTATCTGGGCGACAACCTCTTTCAGCACGGCGTCGGCGCCTTTGTGGACGCCTTCCGGCAAGGGAACGGTGAGGTTCATACGGTTTTGGCCCTGGCGCGCGTTGCGGACCCGCGCCAGTTCGGGGTGGCGGTGGTCGAGGACGGGCGCGTCACCCGGCTCGTCGAGAAGCCCGTCCACCCACCCAGCGACCTGGCGGTGGCCGGCGTCTACGTCTTCGACGCCTGCGTCCACGCGGTCATCGACGAGCTCGCCGTGAGCGCGCGCGGCGAGTACGAGATCACCGACGCCATTTCAGGGCTCATCCGGGCGGGCAAGCGGGTGGCAGCCGTCGAGGTGACGGGCTGGTGGAAGGACACCGGCCGCCCCGAGGATGTGCTCGAGGCCAACCGCCTGCTCCTGGCGGCCCTCGAGCCCCGTCAGGAGGGGCGGCTCGAAGGAAGCGAAGTGCGCGGCGCCGTCGCGGTCGAGGCGGGCGCGCTGGTCAGGAACTCGCTCATCGAGGGTCCCACCATCATCGGCGCGGGCGCGCGCGTCCTTGACGCCCATATCGGCCCCTATACCAGCATCGGCGCCGGGGTGCGGGTGCGGCGCGCGGTGATCGCGGACAGCGTGATCGAGGAGGCGTCGGTGATCGAGGGGATAGGCGCGCCTATCCGCTCGAGCCTGATCGGCGCGCGCGTCGAGATCCGCGGCGCCGGGGGAGACGCGCACCGCCTGGTGCTCGGCGACCGCAGCCGCCTCGAGCTGCTCGAGTGAAGGTGCGCCGACGTGTCAGCCGTGAAGCGCTCGGCGGCTTCAGTCCCGCGCCGGCACCACCTGTTCTAGAGACCTGTTCTAGAGACCTGTTCTAGAGCAGGTAATCGGTCGCCGGCCCAAAGGCCTGACGAAGCTGAAACTTCTCGGCGAACTTCACGCCGACCTCGCGGCCGTGGCTGGCGCGGCTGGCCCTGAACTGCTCCTCGGTCCACTCCCACCTGTAGAAGTCGCGGTAGAAGGCGAAGGCCTCGCTGACGAGCCCTATCTGCTCGCTGATGTCGACGTGCATGACCGGGCGGATGGTCGCCGACGAAGGGTACTGGTAGAAGCGCACCGGCCGGCGGTGGGCCTCGAGCCTGTCGTCGATTTCGTCGTTGATGATTTTGGGAATCCGCGCCAGGGTGACCGCGTCGAAGCTGACCTTGGCGGTCATGCGGTGGTCGGGGTGGGGGTGATCGTCGCTCCAGGTGATGATCGAGTCGGGCTGCCAGCGGGCGTAGAGGCGGGCGATCTCCAGCGCCTCGGCGCGCGAGCCCGTCATCCTCGAGTCGCCCATGTCGAAGAAACGGTGTTCGGCGCCCACCTTGTGAGCGACCCAGGCGCCGTGCTCCTGCCTGACGCGGCTCACCTCCTCTCTGGAGGCGTCGCCGAACTGGCTGGCGAGTTCGCCCAGGGTGGTCCACACCAGCATCACCGCATCACCGCGCTCGGCGTGGCGGCGCAGGGTGCCCAAACAGCCGAGCTCGTCGTCGGGATGGGCAAAGATGGCCATGATGCGCATAGAGAATGTTCGGGCAGGCTAAAAAGCGCTCAGTTGCCGAACAGGCCCCGCAGGATGAGGCTGTGGAAGAACATGACCGAGCCGCCGTAGGCGATGTGGCCGACCACGGCCGAGGGGATCACGTAGAAGTTGCTGCGGTAGGCCTCGATGGGGTGGTGCTCGACGACCACGATGGCGAGCAAGATGGCGACGAGAAGGCCGTGGCCCAAGCCGACGGCCAAGCCGATCAAGACGTCGAACATGTTGACGCCGCCCCAAGCGACCATCTGCGGCAACTCGGTGTCTATGGAGACGAGCCCCCAGGCGATGAGGCCGTAGAGAAAGGCAAAGAGCACGCCCGAGCCAAAGTGGATGGCGGTGCCGATGAGACTCGAGCGCCGTTCGGCCTTGCCGGTGACGGCGGTGCCCAGGGCGCCGATCACGTCGTAGTGGCCGCCGCTCCAGAGCATGGGCAGATACTGGAAGGTCACCATGACCACCGTCGCCAGGGGCCCCGCGATGAGGGAAGAGAGAAGTAGCTCGAGAACCATGACACCTCCTGAAGCTCGTTCGCGCCGCCAAGTCCCGCATCCTCAGCGAGGTTCGCGGTTGCGCCCGCACGGGCTAGGCGACCTGTAGACCGAACGGTTCACCTGTATGGCCCGTAGTATGACATAAGTTGCTTGTGGCATTGTTGCTCGTGGCCTAGTTGCCCGTGGCTAGCCGCGCCACCGCGCCGAGGCTGACTTGGGGCGGAGCGGTTTTTGGTATGCTGCGCGGTGGCGCGAGCCGGTTGGGGATCAAGGGCGTCATAGAGGACAATTGTCCTCGAGGCCGGAGCGGGCGCACCCTATACTGATATGAACGCCTTTTGAGAAGACTCGAGAGGTGTGATGGAGGATGCTGTGCGGAGACACGGGGTTGGGACGCTGGCGATCGCCTGGACGGCGCTGATCACCACGGTGCTGCTCAATCTGCAAGGGGCGGTGGTGCGCGCCACGGGTTCGGGCGCGGGCTGCGGCAGCCACTGGCCGACCTGCAACGGCGAGATCGTCCCGCTGCAAGCAGGCTTTGCCACGGCGCTCGAGTTCAGCCACCGCCTGCTCACCCTGGTGCTCCTGGCACTCGTCCTGTGGCTGCTCTTGCTGGCCTTTCGCGGCCGCCGCGAGAACCTTGGCCTCTACCGAGCCAGCCTGGCGGCGGTCTTTTTCCTGGTCTTGCAGTCGCTCGTCGGCGCCGCCACCGTCGTCTTCGGCTTTACCGGTGAGAACACCAGCCTGATGAGGGGCGTCATCGTGCCGATTCACCTCGTCAACTCGATGTCGATGGTGGGTGCGCTGGTTATCGCCGTCCTCTACGCCAAGGGTGCGCCCGGCCCGCTGCGCCTGCGCCGCCAGGGCGCCCTGGCGACCACGCTGGGACTCGGCTTTCTGGGCATGTACACCCTGCTCTTCACGGGCGGCGTGGCGGCCCTGGGCAACACCATCTTCCCTTCGGCCAGCCTGCTCGACGGCCTCAGCCAGGACTTCAATCCGGCCGCGCCCATCCTCTTGCAGCTGCGCGTCCTGCACCCGCTCATCGGCATGGCTGTAGGCATCTATCTGGTTACCAGCCTGGGCCTCAGCCTGTGGATGAAGCCCACCTCCCAGGTCAAAAGGCTCGGCTGGTGGCTCTTTGCCGTCTACCTCGTGCAGATGCTCGTCGGCATGGTGAACCTGCTGCAGATGGCGCCGCTCGCCCTGCAACTTCTGCACCTGGGCCTGGCGACCCTGGCCTTTTCGCTCTTCACCGCCTTTGCCGCTCATGCGCTGGCGGCGCGCTCGAGCGTTCACCTTAGGGAAGCCGAGCTGAGCCCGGCGGGGTTGCAGCGCTAGATGGCGAGGGTCACGGCACCAGGGAGCGGTGTGCTTCAGGCGGCGCGGCCGGGCTGGCGCGACTGGCTCAGCCTGACCAAGCCCAAGGTCATCAGCCTCTTGCTCTTCACCACCGTCGGCGCGATGTTCGTGGCGGCCCGAGGCTTTCCCGGCTGGCTGCCGCTCCTGGGCCTCTTGCTCGGCGGCTACATGTCGGCCGGGGCCGCGGGCGTCTTCAACATGGTCTACGACCGCGACATCGACGGCCGCATGCGCCGCACCGCGGGGCGCCCCACGGTGACGGCGCTGATCGGCAGCCGCGAGGCGCTCGTCTTCGCCACCCTCTTGACGGTCGGCTCGGTGCTGGTCATCGGGCTCAGTTCGAACTGGCTGGCCTCCTTGCTGTCTTTGATCGGCATCGGCTTCTACGTGGTCATCTACACCATGTGGCTGAAGCGCGCCACCTGGCAGAACATCGTCATCGGCGGCGCGGCCGGGGCCATCCCGCCCTTGGTGGGCTGGGCGGCGGTGACCGGCGACTTGAGCCTCGTCGCCTGGTTTCTCTTCGCGCTCATCTTCCTGTGGACGCCCGTTCACTTTTGGGCCCTGGCGCTCATGATCAAGGACGACTACGCCGCCGTGGGCGTGCCGATGGCGCCGGTGGTCATCGGCGAGAGGGCGACGGTCGTGCAGATCGTCTTCTACGCCGTGCTCACGGTCGCGGTCACCTTGCTGCCCTTCGCCCTGCGCGAGTTCAGCCCGGCCTACCTGGTCGCGGCCATGATCTTGAACGCCAGCCTGATGCTGCGCGTCTACCGGCTCTACAAAACCATCGAGCGCGGCACGGCCTTGGGGCTCTACAAGTATTCGATGCTCTACCTGGCCCTGCTCTTTTTGGCGATGGCCGTCGACCGGGCCTTTTTTGTCTGAGGCTCTGTCCAAGGCTCTGTCCAAGGCTTTGTCTGAGGCCGCCCTGGAGAAGTCCGCGTGTCCTACCGCCTGTTTCTGACGCCCAAGTGGCTCCTCGGCCACGCCTTGGCCCTGGGCCTGGTGGTGCTCTTCGTCAACTTCGGCTTCTGGCAACTGCGCCGGCTGGACGAGCGGCAGAGTTACAACACCCTGCTCGAGACCCGCCTGACCGCCCCGCCCGAAGCCCTCGCCGCGCTTCTAGCCGAGGTCGCGCCCGGGGCCGCGCGCGAGCCCGCGGACGCCGCCAACCCGCTTGCCTACCGCCGCGCCCTCGCCGAGGGTGTCTACGACCCTGCGCGCGAGGTTCTCTTGCGCTCGAGGTCTTATAACGGCAACCCCGGCTACCACGTCCTCACGCCGCTCGTCTTGGACAGCGGCGAGGCGCTCCTGGTGGACCGCGGCTGGGTGCCCTTCGCCTGGGACGAGCCGCCCGTGCCGGGGGCCCTGACGCCCGAGGGCAGGGTGGCGCTCTCTGGCGTCCTCTTCCCGCGCCAGGAGCAGCCGGGCTTCGGCGCGCGCGACCCCGCAACGGGCGAGCTTACGGCGCTCTTCTGGGTGGACATAGAACGCCTGGGGCGCCAGCTGCCCTACCCCCTGGTGCCCATGTACTTGCAGCTTTCGGCGCAAGCGCCCGCCCAGCCCCAGCCCTATCCCATCCTCGCCGCGCCACCCGTCATCGACGCGGGCCCGCACCTCGGCTACGCCCTCCAGTGGTTCTCGTTCGCGCTCATCGGCATCGTCGGCTACGCGCTGCTCGTGCGCCAGGTGGTGCAGGAGGCAAGGGGGAAGCGCGCCCCAGCCGAGAGGGCGTTGCAGGGCAAGGCGTAGGTGCTCGGCAAGCCCAAGACTTAGAACTCACCGTTCGCTCAATTCCAAACCCACTTCTCAGAATTGAGTCCGCTCATGCCAAAGATTGCCCAGAGGCTCGAGCCCGGCTCGGGAAGCAGGATCCACACGACGGCGCCCAGCATAAGCGTGACGAGCGGCACGACCAGAACCCTTAAGAGCCTGGCAAGGGCAACCGCCTTGCGTGGTAAGGGCAGCGCAGCGAGCATCCTGAGGCGACCCTCTCGGAATTCGATGTCGAGAAACTCGTTAGAATGCGGTTGCCGTAATAGCCAATTTCTGTCCTAACGATCTGCCACACTGTGCGCTCCTTTTAAAATGTGCACGGCGATGTCGTCGATACTTATGCGGCTCACCTCAATGCGCTCGGCGCTGAGGGCGCTCAACTGGCTCTGCGTCAGCGCAAAATCCCGGCTTACGGCCTGGTGCTCGTTGCCGTGAGCGCGATGGCTGGCGAAGGACTCCGTGAGCGCTTGGGGAAGAGGCGCGGCCAGCCTAAAGGAGACCTTGCGCCACTTGTCCTCTAGGGTGTCTTTGGGTTCGTTTAAGATGATGCGCCCCTCCCTGATAAAGGCCAGCTCGTCCGCCAGCCGGCTTATGTCCGCGAGGATGTGGCTCGAGTAGATGATGGCTTGCTCGCCCTCCAAAAGCTCCCAGAGCACCTCTAAAACCTCGGCTCTCGCCAGCGGGTCGAGGCCGGAGGTCGGCTCGTCCAAAAGGAGCAGCTTAGTTTATGCGCGAGCGCGGTGATGAGCCCGAGCTTGCTGCGGTTTCCCTTAGAGAGGGTTTTGACGGGCTTCTCGAGGGGAAAGCTAAAGCGCCTGACGAGTTCTTGCAACCAGCTCTCTGACCAAGAAGGGTAAAACTTGGCCAGGAAGCGCAGGTTGCGCGCGCCGCTCCAGTTTTCGTAGTACGCCCCCTCGTCGCTGGCGTAGCCTATCCGCCCCTTGGCAAAACCGCCCCCGTGCGCCGCTTGGCCGAAGATGCGGATGCTGCCGGCGTCCGGCTGGATAAGCCCGGCGAGACAGTCCAGCAGGGTGGTCTTGCCGGCGCCGTTGGGGCCGATGAGGGCGAGCACCGTGCCCGGTTGTAGCCGTAAATCGACGGGGCCGAGCGTAAAGCCCTGGTAGCGCTTTTCAAGCCGCTGCACGTTAAAGGCCGCGGCTAGCCCGTGAGAGGGTTGCGCCGCGAAGGGAGACTTAGCCCCTCGCGGGCTCGCTTCGGTATGGATCATGACAGGACACCTCCTTTGGTCGCTTTGGTCAGGCTACGGATAAGCCTCTGACATTGCGCCGCTATTTGCTCAGGATTGAGACCCTCGGCGAGGGCCTCTTCTATGAGTGGCCTCATGGTTTCAACGAGTCGTGCCATTGCCATCGTCTCCTTTTGTTCGCTCGACAGACTTGCCACAAAAAACCCTTTGCCCCGCCTCGCCTGGATGAGCCCCTCGCGCTCGAGGTCCTCGTAAGAACGCTGCACGGTGATGACGCTGACCTGCTGCTCTTTCGCCAAGGCTCTGATGGAGGGAAGGTCCGTGCCCTCACGGAGGTCACCCGCCAGAATCTTGGCCCGTATCTGCCGGGAGATTTGGCCGTGCAGGGGCTCGGAAGAGAGATCGGACAGGTTCAGTATCATCGAATCCTTTCGCCACACTGTACATGAACAATATATACACTAGAGGTGATAATTTGTCAAGCCGGCGCACCCCTGGGAAACTGCTAGGTGCAACTTTAAAAAGCGCTAAACTGTCCTCAGAAGAACGGAGACGGCTTTTTGCGCGGCCTAGAGGGCATGTGCCGAGCGTCTACAGCGGGAAGGGTGGTGTTATGGCAGTAGCGGACAAAGCGGTTGAGGTGCTGCCGCTGGAAAGCGGCGACCGGCTCACGCGCAGCGAGTTCGAGCGGCGCTATGAAGTCATGCCGGAAGTCAAGAAGGCTGAACTTATCGAGGGGGTTGTTTATATGTCTTCAGCCGTGCGGGCTAAGCAACATGGTCAACCGCATAGCCAAGTTATCACCTGGTTGGGTGTTTACACTGCTGCCACTCCCGCTGTGATGTTGCTTGACAACACCACGGTGCGTTTGGATTTGGACAACGAGGCGCAACCCGACGCGCTCCTCAGGTTGCCCGAAGAGGCTGGCGGCAGCTCGCGCGTCAGCGAGGACGATTATATCGAGGGCGCCCCCGAGTTGGTCATCGAGATCGCCGCGAGCAGCGCTTCGTACGACCTGCACGACAAGCTCAAGGTCTACCGGCGCAGCGGCGTGCGGGAGTATCTGGTGTGGCGGGTTTACGACCGTGAGCTCACCTGGTTTTACCTGTACGAAGGGGCGTACCTTCCCCTCACCCCCGACGAGGCGGGCGTGGTGGAGAGCCGCGTCTTTCCGGGTCTGCGCTTGGCCGTCGAGGCGATGCTGGCGGGCGACCTCGCCAAGGTGCTGGCAACCCTGCAGGAGGGTTTGGGTGAGGGCGAACACGGCGCGTTCGTGAAAGGGCTGACCGGGGGCGAGGATCGGGTTATCCCTTGACCGACCCCGCCAGCAAGCCGCGGATAAAGTAGCGGCCCAGAAAGATATAGACGAGCAGCGTGGGAATCGCGGCCAGAATCGCCCCGGCCATCGGCAGGTTCCACCTGACCGCCTCGCCGCCCGCGAGCTGCGCCAGGGCCACGGTGATGGGCTGGGAGGCGGTGCGGGTGAGGGTCACCGCGAAGAGAAACTCGTTCCAGACCTGAGTGAACTGCCAGATCACCACCACCACGAAGGCGGGCACCGAGAGCGGGAAGATGACGTGGCGGTAGATGCCGAAAAAGCCCGCGCCGTCGATCTTGGCGGCCTCGAGCATCTCGTTGGGAATTTCCGAATAGTAGTTGCGGAAGATGAGCGTGGTGATGGGCAGGCCGTAGACGACGTGGGCGAGGATGAGGCCCCACAGGCTGCCGTAAAGCCCTATCTCGCGCAGAAACTGAAAGAGCGGAATCAGTATGCTCTGGTAAGGAATGAACATGCCGAAGAGAATGAGCGGGAAGAGGACGCCAGCCCCCGGAAAGCGCCACTTCGAGAGCACATAGCCGTTCAAGGAGCCCAGGATGGCCGACAGGGCGGTAGCGCTCACGGTGAGCACCAGGCTGTTTTGCAGCTTGGGCGCAAAGACCGCCCAGGCGTCGGCGAAGCTCTGCCAGTAGGGGCGGGCGGGAAGCTGCCAGGCGGTCGAGAGGCTGATCTCGGCCGGGTGCTTGAGGGCGGTCACGAAGACCAGATAGACGGGCACCAGAAAAAAGAGCGTGGCCAGCGCGAGCAAGAGGTAAAGGAACCAGCGCCCCCGGCGCAGGGGCCTTTTGGGTCTGGCCTTGGGTCTGGCGGCCAGGCTCACCGTCTCGCCTCCTTGCGCAATTGGCTCCACAGGTAGGGCACGATGATGACGGCGACCAGGACGAGCAGGATGACGGCGATGGCCGCGCCCTTGGCGAACTGGTTGCCGCGAAAGGCGGTGGTATACATCAAAAGCGCGGGCACGCTCACGCGGGCGTTGTCCGGCCCGGCCATGGCGAAGACCAGGTCGAAGATCTTGAGGCTGATGTGACCCAAAATGATCATGGCCGAGAGCGTGATCGGTCGGAGAAGAGGCAGGACCACGTGGCGGTAGAGCTGCGTCTCGGTGGCGCCGTCCACTCGAGCGGCCTCGCGGAGCTCCGCCGAAACGCCGCGCAGGCCGGCCAGGTAGAGGGCCATGGTGTAGCCGGCCATCTGCCACACCGCCGCGAGGATCACGCCGCTGAGCGCCAGGTTGAAGCCGTAGCGCTCTAGCCGGGGCAGGAGGGTGACGCCCGGCGCGCCTGCCAGACTCCAGCCCCCCACGAGCAGGGCGGAAACGAGCGCGACCCGGCCTCGCGTCTCGCCTCGGCGCAGGCTGCCGAGGGCGATAAAGAGCAAAACAGCGGCGATGAGCAAGCCCGCATAGAGCGGCAGGTCCTGCCAGTTGAAGCGCCAGACCTGTTCACGAGACGAGAGCCAGCCGAACTGCAAGGGCGGCAGTCCCACCGTCGTCGGCAGGATATTGAGTCCACCCCTGGGCTGGAGCATCCAGCGCCAGATGGTGCCCGTGACGATAAACGAGAGCGACAGCGGAAAGAGGAAAAGGGTCCTGAAGACGCCCTCGCCGCGCACGTTCTGATCGAGTAAAATAGCCAGGCCCAGCCCTAGCCCCAAGCAGCCCGAGATAAAGAACAGAGTGAAAAAGACCATGTTGACCAGGTCCTGGCGGAAGCGCACGTCGATGGGGCTGGTGAAGAGCTGGAGGTAGTTCTCGAGCCCGACGAACCTGAGCTGCGGGTCTAGGGCCAGCGCCTGGAAGGGGTCGCGCCCCCAGTCGGTCAGCGAGGCGTAGAAGGTCTGGCCGATAAAGCCGTAGACGAAGATGCCCAGGAGCACCAGCGAGGGCGCGATCATCAAGATGGCGATGAGGGTGTCTCGGTTGAGTCGCATAAGCGCTGGTCAGGGGCTAGGGATTGGGGCTAGGGGATTTTCCCCAGCCCCAATCCCAGACCCCAGCCCTGTTCTGTGGTTACTGCCCGAGGCCCGTCTGGACGGCGAGTTCCTGGGTAGTGGCGGCCGCCGCCTGGGCGTCACCCGTGTCCAGGTAGATGTTCAGCGCGGTGGCGAACTGGTCCTGGAAGGTGGGGTTGGCCGCGGCGCCGTGAACGAGGGAGGGCACCAGGCGGTTGGCCTGGAAGTCCTCGGCGGCCGCTTGCAGATAGGCGTTGTAGAGCGAGAGGTCGCTGTCGGTCCTCGCCGCGATCGAACCCTTGAGCGGGTTGAAGGTGTCTTGACCTTCCAAGGAGCCCAGCGTGCGCAGCCACTCGGTGGTGTTCTCGCGGTTCGCCGCGCCGACCGGCAGGCCGAAGGAGTCCGACAAGAGCATGAACGCCCCCTCGGTGTCGGGGGAAGGCGCCCAGCCGAAGCCCTCGCCGGGCTCGAGCCCGAGCGTGGTGACCATGTAGCCGGCGGCCCAGTCGCCCATGATGTTGAAGGCGGCCTCGCCCTCCACGAGCCGGTCGGTAGCTTGCTGCCAGGAGAGGCCGGCGGCGTCGTCGTTGGTGCAGGCCATCACCTCGCCAAAGACCTCCCAGACACGGGCGGCGCGTGGCTCGTCGAAGGCCAGTTCACCCGTCCAGAGGGCGTTGTAGTCGTCGATGCCGAGCACGCCCAGGGCGACGGACTCCCAGAGGTGCTGCTGCGTCCAGGCTTCGGCGACGACGAGCGGCGTCACGCCCTGCTCTTGCAAGGTGGGGCAGACCTGCAAAAACTCATCCCAGTTCGTCGGTACCGAGACGCCCCATTCCTCCAGGTTGGCCGGGACATACCACATCACGTTGGAGCGGTGGATGTTGACGGGCTCGGTCCAGATGCCCTCGTCGGTGCTGATCAGCTCGATGAGTTCCGGCGAGAGAACGTCGAACCAGCCCTCCTCCTCGTAGAGAAAGCTGAGGTCCTC
>JALZLY010000330.1 GCA_030858465.1 Deinococcota bacterium | reverse complement strand
ACCTGCGTATTCAGCGCCGTCAACTCATCCCACGCTGCCATCTTGACCTTGTTCAGGTCCAAAAAGGGTAGCTTGAGAGTGAGGGTCGCCGTCGGCATAAACACCATTATAGAGTATCTTGCGAGGTGTTGCAATATACTTCGCTTTGCTCAGCACAAAATTCGTCCCCACGGATAAATCCGGGGGCTTTCTTTTGTGTTTTTCCGGTAAAGCCTTTGATGAAGGTGGCAAAATGCCACCTTCATCAAAGGCGAAGCGTCCTGGTCAGTAGAGCATGGTCAGCGGAGCCTGGAGCTGCCAGGGTGGCCTAGGGGCTCAGCCTCTCGACCTCGCGCAACTCGCGCCCCAACTCGCCCACCAGCGGCTCGCCGCCAATACCCGCGCGCACCCGCGCGAGGATGTCGCGGTAGTAGCCCAGGCTCTCGGCCTTCGTCGCCTTGAACTTGCCCCAGGCCCTCTCGCCGACGTGGCTCAGGTCGCGGCGGATGGCGCGCAGGTTGGAGAGCGCGTCGGCCGCCTTGAGACGCAAGACATCCTGGCGCTCCGGCTCGAGGGCGTCCAAGGTGGCGCGGCGCTTCTCGTGGAAGCTGAGACGGGGGTCGCCCGGTTTGGTCACGGCCATGACCAGCCCGGTCACCTCCGCGCCGAAGCGCTCCGTAAGCTCGCTTTGGGTGACGCTGGTATCTTCGACGACGTCGTGCAAGAGGCCGGCAAGGGCGAGCGCGGTGTTTTTCGGGTAGTAGTAGGCGAGCGACTCGGCGACGTCGGCGGCGTGGGTGACGTAGGGCACCTCGCAGCCCTTGCGACACTGCCGGTGGTGGGCGTCGCCGGCATAAACGAGCGCTGCTCTAAAGGCGTCATGGTCCATGGCCTCAGTCTAGCCCCTCGGCCGCAAGTCTAGCGCCAGGGGCGAAGCCGCGTCTCTCGGTTCACGCGGTTGCGCCCGGCTTCCTTGGCCTCGTGGAGCGCCTTGTCGGCGCGTTCGAGGAGTGTCTCGGCGGTGTCGCCGGGGCGAAAGGTCGCCACGCCCAAGGAGATGGTGATGGGCCTGTCTACGCCGCGAAAGTGGCTGTCCTGGACCGCTAGGTGCAAACGCTCGGCCAAGGCTAAGGCCTCGTCGCCCGTGTCGCTCGCCAGGATGACGAATTCCTCGCCGCCCCAGCGGCCGAGCCGGTCCGCTTTGCGCAGATGCCGCCGGGCGATCCTGACGAACTGCTTGAGCACCTCGTCGCCGACGGCATGACCGTAAGCGTCGTTGACCTGCTTGAACTGGTCGGTGTCGAAGAGGATGAGCGACAGCGGCGTTCCGTGCACTTCGGCGCTATAGAGCCCCTGCGCCAGGGCCTTTTCAAGGTAGCGCCGGTTGGGTGCGCCGGTGAGGGCGTCGGTATCGGCACTCTGCGCCATCTCTTCGGCAAAGCGCTCGAGGCCCGTGTAAGCGTACTGCACGCTCGAGAAGACGAACAAGATGCCGATCATGGTCGCCGAGAGCGGATAAAAAAGGACGAGGCCGGCGCTCAGGTCGCCCGTCCAGAGATGGGCGTCGGGACGCAGGAGCACGCTCAGCACCACGGTGAGAGCGCTGCCCCCCAGGAGCAGGGCCGAGCGAACGAAGGCCCGGCGCGGCGGGTAGGCAAGGGCGTTCATAATCCAGAGCAAGGGCGCCCAAAGGGTGGTGCCCGGCGCGGCGGTCAGGGGGCCGGCGAGGAGGAAGCTGTAGGCAAACTCCGCCAGAAAGAAGAGCGAGAGCAGGTTCAGCTTGAGTCGCTCGAAAACGTCCACCGGCAGCACCCTCCGCCAGAGGAGGTAGAGAAGCGTCCCCAAGACCGCAACCAGCAACAGCAGGACGAAAGCTCCAAAGGACACTGCCCCCGCGCCTCTCAAGGTGTTGGTGACGAGCACCGCCGGGATCGCTATGATGCCCGTGAGCGTGGTGCTCAAGTAGATGGCGCGCTTGGCCGCGTGTAGCGAACGGCGCCGTTCGCTCGCGCTTGTATCCATGCAAGAAATTATACAGAACAGGCATAACAGGGGCCTGATTCGCGTGTCCAAGCTGAAGAACCCAGGCCCGAGCCCTAGACCCTGATCCCGCCTAAACGGCCGCTGCCGTCAACCCGGCACCCGCAACGACCGCCAAACGCGTTAGACTGGGGGTAGTTATGTCTGAACTCGAGCGCGAACAACTCTACAGCTTCTTCAAGGAAAACCCCGAAAAGCCCTGGCACGTCCAGGACGTTCAAAAGCACCTGGGCGTGGACGACCGCGCCTGGCTCAACCGCGAACTCGCGGCCCTGGCCGACGCCGGCCAGCTCATCCGCACCCGGCGCCGCACCTTCGGCCTGCCCCAGGAGATGAACCTGGTCCTGGGCCGCCTGCAGGTGACCGCCGGCGGCTACGGCTTCGTCATCCCCGACGAGGAGGGGGTGGCCGACCTGTTCGTGCCCGCCGAGGACCTGGGCGGTGCCTGGGACGGCGACAAGGTGGTCGCCCGGCCCAACCCCATGAAAAAGGAGGGCGACCGCGTCAGCGGCAAGGTGGTGCGCATCTTAAAGCGCAAGCACCAGCAGATGGTGGGCACCTTGGAGTACTCGCGCGGCTACGCCATCCTCCGGCCCGACTCGCCCCGGCTGCGCGGCCGCATCCTCTTGACGCCGGAGTCGGTCGGCGAGATGGAGGCGGGCTCGAGGCTGGTCGCCAAGATCGTCTGGCCCGAGGACTCGGGCGAGCGCGAGCCCTTCGGCGAGGTCGCCGAGTACCTGGGCGAGGGCGACGACCCCGAGATCGAGACCCGCGCGGTCATGATCAAATTCGACTTAAAGCCCGAGTTCGAGCCCGAGACCTTGGCCGAGGCGCGCGCCGTGCCCCCCGAGGTGACCGGCGAGATGATGGCTGGGCGCAGCGACATGCGCGGCGTCCCCACCTTCACCATCGACGGCGAGGACGCCAAGGACTTCGACGACGCGCTCTCGGTCGAGCGCCTCAAAGGCAAGGGCGTGACGGGCCTCCTGCGCGTCGGCGTGCACATCGCCGACGTGTCCTACTACGTCGCCGAGGGCACCAGCCTCGACAAGGAGGCGCGCGAGCGGGCGACCAGCGTCTACCTACCCGGACAGGTCCTGCCCATGCTGCCCGAGGAGCTGAGCAACGGCATCTGCTCCCTCGTCGAAGGCGAGGCCAGGCTCTGCCTGTCGGTCTTGATCGACCTCACGCGCGAGGGCGAGGTGAAGGGCGTCACCTTCCAGGAGACGGTGATCAAGTCCGACGCCCGCCTCAGCTACGAGCAGGTCCAGGAGTTCGCCGACGGCGGCCGCCTGCCGCAGGGCAAGCGCAAGCTCGAGCGCGACATCAAGGCGCTCATGCAGATCGCCCAGGCGCTGCGCGAGGCGCGCCTGGGCAGCGGCTCCCTGGACTTCAACTTTACCGAGGCCAAGGTCGACGTGGACAAGGACGGCGCGCTGCACCTCATGCCGATTCGCTCGAACCAGGCGCGGCAGCTCATCGAGGAGATGATGCTCTTAGCCAACCGCCTGGTCGCCCAGGACCTCTCGCAGCGCAACATCCCCACCCTCTACCGCGTCCACGAGGACCCTTCGGAGGCGAAGTTCCAGGACCTGCAAAAGGCGCTCTCCAGGCTCGGCTACACCTTAGACCTCGAGCACACCACCCCCGCCGACCTGCAAACCATCCTCAAGCAGGCCGCCGGCAAACCCGAGGCGCAGCTCGTGAATACCCTGCTCCTGCGCTCCTTGAAGCAGGCCCGCTACTCCGCCGACAACTTGGGCCACTTCGGCCTGGCCTTTGCCAACTACCTGCACTTCACCAGCCCGATCCGCCGCTACCCCGACCTGGTGGTCCACCGCGTGCTCAGGGCCTCCTTGCAGCACCGCCTCTCGCCGACCCTAAGGGAGCGCATGAAGACCGACTTTCCGGCGCTGGCCGAGCACGCCTCGCAGCGCGAGCGCGTCGCCGAGGAGGCCGAGCGCGACCTCAGCCGCTACTTCCACGCCCGCTGGGCGGCCGAGCACCGCGGCGAGGAGTTTGGGGGCCACATTACCGGCGTCACCAATTTCGGCGTCTTCGTGGGGTTGCCGAACGCCGTCGAAGGCCTCATCCACGTCTCGAACCTGGACGACGACTACTACATGTACCTAGAGGACGCCATGATGCTGATGGGCAAGAGCACGCGGCGCCGCTTCAAGCTGGGCGAGCCTCTCAGGGTGCGCATCTTGGACGCCAACCCGACCATCCGGCAGATCGACCTGTTGCCGTCCTACCTGCCCTTCCCCAGCGAGGCGGAGCTCGAGGAGACCAAGCGGGAGGCAAAGGCGCAAGTGCAGAAGCGTCCCCAAGCCAAACCCCAGGCCAAGCCCCAGAAGCCCCAAACCAGCAAAGACCCCCGCACCGCGCGCGCGGCTCTCCTCACCCCGACCTCGCCTGCCCCGACCTCACCTGCCGAGGCTAGAGCCAAGGCCACCAAGCCCGAGCACCCCGTCGCGGAGCGCGGCGCCGCGACGCCCGCGCCACCGGCCGAGCCCGTGCCAAGCCCCAAGCGCCGCTACAAGCTGGTCTTCGGCAACTCCAAGCTCGAGAACTGATGGCTCGAGAACTGATGGCTCGAGGACCGGTGGCTCGAGGACCGGTGGCTCGAGTGATGAGGACCGCCGAGGGGTGAGACCCCGGGTGCGCTGCGCGGGCTGCGGCGAGGTCTTCCCCGCCGACGCCCTGCTCGGTGACCTCGTCGCCTGCTTAGCCTGCGGCTATGAGGGAAGGCCCGCCGGGGTGATGCGCCTGAGCGGCCCGCCCAGCCTGGAGGGCTTCGCCCGCAACTGGCAAAAGGCCGCCCTGCACGCGCTCGAGGTAGCCGGCGAGGACGACGGCGAAGGCTGAAGCCCGTCTTCGTGCGCAGTTTGAGCTGAGCTCGCAAGACCCTCCTCGGCCCGGCTTCTCAGCCGCGCATGGGTGTTAAGCTGTTAGACTAACAGCCAGTTCACCCAGGCTTCTCATACCTGACTCAAGGACGGGGCCCATGCAAACAAACCTGAAATACTCGCTGACGCGCCTTTGCCTGCGGGGGGGCCAGATGACGCTCTCCTCGAAGATGATGCAGCTCTTTCCCGACGCGGGCAATGTCCGCGCCCTCGACACCGTCAAGAACACCGACTACAGCCTCGAGCTGCGCGACAAGCGCCTGCTGACGGGCCTCGCCGACTTCTATCGGACCCACCACATGGACGTCAACGACGTGGTGGTGGTTTCTCCCCTGGAGGACGGCCGCTTCGCCCTGACGCCGGTGGTGCGGCCCAAGGAGCCGACCATGTCGGACGGCGACCTCGCCCAGCTCCTGGCCTACAAGGTGCTCGAGCTCAACGCGCCGCTCTCGGCGGCCGAGCTCAAGGAACTCTTTCCCCACCTGCCCAAGGACACCGACGTAGACCGCCTCCTGATGAGCGACATCCGCCTCGTCAAGCAAGGCGGCCGCTGGACGCCGCGGCGCAGGGAGAGCGAGGAAGCGGCCAGAGCGCAGCCCCGCCCTGAGACACCGGCTGTCAAAGCGTTCGAACTCCGCCCTGACGCGCCTTCCCTCGAGCCCCACAACCTCGAGCCCCACAACCTCGAGCCGCAGGAGAAGGGCGCCGAGACGCCTGCGCCAGATGGCGCCGAGACCCTGGCTCAGGCACGTCCCGAAGGGCCGGCCGCGCCGAGCGACGACGACTTCGTCTTCGTGCCCAAGGACCACGCCAGGAGCCGCGTCACCGTCACACCCTATCCGCGGGGCGTCATGTTCCCCGGCGAGACCGCCGCCGAGGGGGGCGACGACAGCGTCGACTTCAGCCTGAACCGCAAGGCGAGGGCCTTTTTGCAGGACTTCGGCTACCGCGTCGAGGGCCTGTCGCACGCCCAGCTCCTGGCCCACGCCGACTTGGGCCGGCACCACTACAACGCGCTCATCCACCTTCACCCCGACGACGCCCGGCTCGACTGGGCCGCGCTGCTGGCCCGCCGCCGCGACTCCAAGGCGCACTACGTGGCGGTCTTCGGCCGGCAGCACGACCTCCAGCGCCTGGTCTCGCCCGCCGAGCTCGCCCGCGCCACGCTGTGGTCCTGGGAGGGTCTGGAGCGCGCCCACGTCCTCTTGCAGACACTGCCCATCAGCCCCTACGACTTGGAAGCTCACTTCAAGCGCGAAGGGCTTTTTCAGCACGGCTTGGAGCGCTTCGAGGCCGCCATCGGCAAACGCATCGCCGAGCGCGGCCACTTCTCAGCGGTGATCGGGCGCTTGGCCGCGCTCAAGGCGCCGTCGATCTTTCTCTTGGAGGATGTCATCGCCGACTTGGACGCCCCCCGCGACCAGGTGGTCAAGGTCTTGGAGGTCCTCGCCCATCCGCCTTTCCAGATGGTCGCCAAGGTCGCCGACGGCGAGTTCTGTTTGCGCTATCCCGTGGCGCAAGGCCTCTTGCAGCTCTCGGAGTACGCCCTGTCGCTGCGCGACCGCCTGCCCAACCGCCGCCACGAGCGCCTGCGCGGCATCGAGGACGACGAGGAGGCACAGAGGCAGGAGACTGCCGGCAGGCCCAAGAGCTGAGCCGCCCAGCCACCAAGGGGCTATGAGAGGGGCTATGAGAAAGCCTCCACCTGTGGCAGAGGCTTATGGTCGGGGCGAGAGGATTTGAACCTCCGACCCCATCGTCCCGAACGATGTGCGCTACCAGGCTGCGCTACGCCCCGACGCGGAAGCTTACTGTACCCCTGACGGGGCGACGAGTCAAGCTCGCCTGAGTCAAGATTCCAGCGGCGGCAGTGGCTAGGATTTCCTCTCAGTTCTGCTCAGTTCTGCTCTCCCCCACCCTGCCGCAACTGCGCCTCGGGGATAGCGCCAAAGCGCGACTCGAACTTGCGGATGTTGTCCTCCAAGCTGCGCATGAGCGCCTTGGCGTGCTGCGGGCTGACCACCACCCGGGCGTTCACGCGCGGCGACTGACCGGGATAGGCAAAGGCGAAGTCGATGATGAATTCGTCCTTGGTATGGGCGATGACCGCCAGGTTGGCGTAGCGCCCCAGGGAGATATCCTTGTCGTACTCGAGCTTGAGTTCTTTCATGAATAGACCGCCATGCATCACTATACCAGCCGCGACAGCCATCACCGCGTCTTGCCACAAGATCACGCCCCTCGCCGCCCCACGTGGTATATCAGGGGTATAGCAGGCTTCGCCCCTCCACCGTCATTCGTCTCTCTCCGCATTCCGGTCCCCAAGGCAGAACCGCAGAAAGCCGCCACACCAGGTCCCACACCATGCCAAAGCCCGCCGCCGTCTTCAGCCTCTTTGCCGTCGCCTACTTTCTCTCCTACTTCTACCGCGCCGCCAATGCGGTCATCGCCCCCGACCTGGTGCGGGACCTGGCGCTCACGGCCGCCCAGCTCGGCCTCATGACCAGCCTCTTCTACGCTGCCTTCGCCGCGGTGCAGTTGCCGCTCGGCAGCCTCTTGGACCGCTACGGGCCGCGCCTCGTCACGCCCGCGCTGATGCTCGTCGGCGCCCTGGGCAGCCTGCTCTTCGCCTTGGCCGAGGGCTTCGCCCTGCTGGCACTGGGCCGGGCGCTCATCGGCGTGGGCATGGCGGGAATCCTGATGGGCGCGCTCAAGGCCTTTTCCTACTGGTTCCCGCCCCTGCGCTTTGCGACGGTCTCGGGCCTGTTTATGAGCTTCGGCGCCTCCGGCGCTCTCATCGCCGCCACGCCGCTGGCCTGGCTGAGCGCGGAGTTCGGCTGGCGCGCGGCCTTTTTTTGGGGCAGCCTGGCGGTAGTCGCCAGCGCGGCCGCCATCGGGCTCTGGAGCCGCAACAACCCGCCGGACCTTCCCTGGCAGTCCGGCGCGGGCGGCGGCAGCCTGGGCGATGTCTTCCGACACCCCACCTTCTGGCGCATCGCCCCGCTGGCCGCCTTTCTGGCGGGCACGCAACTCGCCGTCCACACGCTCTGGGGCGGGCCCTATCTCAGCCATGTCTGGGGCATGAGCCCCATCGAAACGGGCAACCTGCTCCTGCTGATGGCGCTGGGCGTGATGCTGGGCTTCCTCCTCTCGGGCTGGCTGGCCGACCGCTTCGGCCTGACGAGGGTGGTGATCCTCGCCATGACGCTCTTTCTCCTGACCCAGGCCTCTTTCGCCCTGCCCGGCCTGATCCCGAGCCCCGCGCTCCTCGGCCCGCTGTACGCGCTGTTCGGCCTGAGCGGAGCCAGCAACGTCCTCCTGCTGGCCCACACCCGCGCCATCTTTCCCGCAACCATCACCGGCCGCGCGGTCACCGCCACCAACCTCTTCGGCATCGGCGGCTCGGCGCTCTTGCAGTGGTTCATGGGCGTCCTGATCGGGCTCTTCGCACCCGACGCGCTGGGGCACTATCCGCCCCTGGCCTACACCGCCGCCTTTGGCTTTACGGCGACAGGCGGGCTGGCGGCGCTGCTCTGGTACCTGCCGGTACAACGCGCCGGCAAGCCGGCGCGCGACCAGGCGAGCAAGTTGCCTTAATTCGCCCTGCCGGCTTGCGCTATACTGCGGCAAACGCCGACTTTTCATGTCGCCCGCCTGCCGTCAAAAGGGAACCCTTTGCGCATCAAGATCATACTCGAGCCCAGCCGCGCGCTCGACCTGCCCGTCCACTACAACGCGCTCGTGCAGGGGCTCATCTACAGCCTTCTCGAGCCCAACCTCGCCAGATGGCTCCACGGCGAGGCCTATAGGACTGCCGCCAGAACCTACAAGATGTTCACCTTCTCGAGGCTCGAGGGGCAAACCGCCTTTGACCGAAAGAACAGCCGCCTCACGTTTGCCGGTCCCGCCTCGTTCAAGCTGGCCTCGTACAACACCGACATCCTCAGTTCGCTGGCCGAACATCTGCTAAAATCTTCTCAACTACGTTTAGGCAACAACGCCTGCGCGGTCAGCGGCGTAGAAATCCTGACCCCGCCCAGACCGGACTTTCGGCGGCCCGTCAGGGTCAAGACCCTCTCCCCCATCACCATCTACAGCACCCTCACGCACGGCGATGGGCGCAAGAAGACCTACTATTACGACCCCAGGGAAAGGGAGTGGGGAGGCATGATCTTGGGAAATCTGGCGCGTAAGGCCAAGGCCCTGGGCTGGGAGGAGGCCCCGGACGAAGCGCTGAAGGAGGCGTGGGTGAGGCCCTACCGGGTGAATGAAGGGGACCAGAAGATCATCATCTACAAGGGCAGCATGTTCAAGGCATGGACGGGGGTGTATGAAATGACCTTGCCGCAGCCGTACTTTGAACTCGCTTATGACGTGGGGCTGGGCGGGAAGAATGCGCAGGGGTTTGGGATGGTGGAGGTGGTGAGGTGACTCAGCCAGCACAAGAGCCAATCTGGTTCACCACAGGGAATCCTTTTGTTGATACGGGACAGGAGATGATGGCAGCGCTTGCTGGCACTAACCATCCCAGTGAGCTGACGCTTCATGAGGTTCAGGCGCTTATTCCTCAGCTTGTAAAACTCTATTTTCAAGAGGGTTGGAACAAGAGCCTTTATACGGTCTTTCCAAACTCGGCGCTTAATAATGGTAAGAACCTTGAAGCTAAGTACAACGCTCTCTTGTCGGGTTGGCTCGAGGCTCTCCAAAACCCAGATGAGCACACTATCGGTATGACATGTGCCGTCTCAGGAAAACCAGCAAACACCTATGTCGCCAAAGTGTATCTACCGATGAGCGATGCCGAGAGCGGCAACTTTCAATCAGGTAATCAGATCGGTACGCCCATAAATGCCGCCGTCACGTTAGCGCTTCAGTTCTTCCCGCTAGGGCTGGTCAAAGTAGGCAAGATGCTCGCCTTGCCACACTTCAGCAACGATGATGTGCAGTTCAAGTGGGCCGAGCAAAGTCATCAGCATGTCTTGAACACGCAAATCAATCAGGGCGTGGGTGTCCGCGACACAGGAACGTTTAGAGCCGCGAACGCTTTTTTCAAGCTTGCCGAGAATCTTGTAAGAGACCACCAAAGCCTACCTAACAGCAACATCACACTCTACTTGTTTAATAACTTCAATCAAGTCGATTACAAAGCTGCTTCTGAACTTTATTTCATGCCTTCGAAGGTGTTCGGCTTCGTCCAAACCGCTATGCTTCCCGA
>JALZLY010000329.1 GCA_030858465.1 Deinococcota bacterium | reverse complement strand
TCGCCGTCACCCTCCGCCTCGAGCCTCTCGTACCTCTGGGCCGCGCTCCGCACGTGGGGGAGGTCCAGGTCCAAAGGGGCGGCGAGCTCGAGCCCCAGCCGCAGGTCCTTGAGCTGCGTCTTCACCTTGGCGCCCGGCTGGTAGCTGCGCGCGATCATGCGCGTCCCGTGAAGCTGTAGGATCTTCGAGTCGGCGAAGCCGCCCTTGAGCGCCTCCTGCACCTTCTTGGGGTCGACGCCGCTCGCCTCGGCCAGAGCCAGGGCTTCGGCTACGGCCTGGATGGTGAGCCCGACGATGATCTGGTTGACGACCTTGGTCTTGTGGCCCGCGCCGGGCTCACCGACGTGGACGACGTTGCCGCCGAGGGCGTCCAAGACGGGCTGAACGCGAGCGAAGTCGTCGGGGGTGGCGCCGGCCATGATCGCCAGCGTTCCCGTCTTGGCTCCTTCCGGCCCGCCCGAGACGGGCGCGTCCACCCAGCCGATACCCTCGCCCTGAAGCCTGGCGGCGTGGGCTTCGGAGCGCCGCGGGTCCGAGGAGCCCATGTCGAGGACGACTTGGCCGGGCGAGAGCAGGGGCTCGAGGCGTTTCAGCACCGCGTCCACCGCCGGTGAGTCCGAGAGCATGAGCAGCAGGACGTCCGCGCGCGCGGCCTCCTCGAGGTCGGCGGCGAGCGCAATCCCCTCGAGCGCCTCCTCGGCGAGGGGCGAGCGGTTCCAGCCCCGCACCGTAAAGCCCGCGCCTTGCAAGACGCGCAGCATGGGGCGACCCATGAGGCCGAGACCTATCACGCTGACGGCTACGTTCATATGGCTACGCTCATACGGCTATGTTCATGTTGCCTGTCCTAGCAGGGTCTCGCCGTGGGCCGAGAGCGACCGTCCGAGTGAGCAGTTACACACCGGACAGTTACACACCGGAGAGGTCGTAGTTCTTCTTGATATACGACTCCCATTCGCTGGGCACGTCCTCTTCGGTGTAGATGGCGCTGACGGGGCAGGCCGGCACGCAGGCGCCGCAGTCGATGCACTCCTCGGGGTGGATATAGAACTGGTCGTCGGTTTCGTAGATGCACTCGACCGGGCAGACATCGACGCAGGCCTGGTCCTTGGTGCCGATGCAGGGTTCGCAGATGATGTGGGGCATGGCTCACCTCCTCTGGGCTCAAGTGGGCTTCCGGGCTCAAGTGGGCTTGGGGCCTCTTGGGGCCTCTAGTCATTGTCGCCCAATCCTCCGCTGCCGTCAAGGGCGCCCGCCTGCAATTTCGGCGCCTCGATCTCTTCTCCAGGACGAACAAACCGAGTGACACGGTCGGGTCGGGATGTCTTTACCCGTGCCGGCGGGTATACTGAGGCGTGTTTAAAGGTGAGCAGTTCGTGTCCGAGCGCCTCGAGGCCAAGCTAGGTAAGCCCCGCGCCCTTGGCTTTGGGGGCGGATCAGGCGTCGTCGGCGCCCTCTCTAACTCCTTCCCAGGGTGCTTGACCGCGCCCCAGGGATTAGCTCGGTGAGAGGCTTCGAGGCCGCACCCGACCCGGCCTTTCGCGACCCGGCCTTTCGCGACCCAGCCTTTCGCGACAAGGTCATCGCCCTGGTGGCGAGCATTCCACCGGGCCGGGTCGCCAGCTACGGCCAGGTCGCGCGGCTGGCTGGCCAGCCGCGCGGGGCGCGCCTCATCGGCGGCATCCTCCGCCATGCCGGCGACACCCTGCCCTGGCAGCGGGTCATCAACAAGGACGGCGGCATCTCGACCTACAAGGTGGGCGCGGGCGAGCTGCAGCGAGCCTTGCTCGAGGCCGAGGGTGTCGTCTTCGGCGCCGACGGGCGCTGCGACCTAGGGGTCTACGGCTGGGAGCCGGAGGAGAGCGGGAGCTAGCCGAATTCGTTCCCGCCAGCCCGGACGAAGCCGTCGTCTCGGATGAAGCGGGCCCCAGGCTGTAGAATGCCCCATGACCCTTACCGAACTCTCCCTCGCTCAGGCGCTCATCCGCGCGCCCAGCCCCTCCTACCGCGAGACCCCGGCGGCCGAGGTGATGCTGGACGCCTTTACGCGTCTCGGCTTCGACGAGCGCTACCGCGACGACGCCGGCAACGTAGTCGGCGTCCTGCGCCGCGGCGACGGCCCCACCGTGATGATGAACGGCCACCTCGACACGGTGCCGCTCGGCGACGAAGCTCTCTGGCCGCACCCGCCCCTCGGCGGCGAGGTCGCCGAAGACCGACTCTGGGGCCGGGGCGCCTGCGACATGAAGTCGGCGCTCGCCTGCATGACCCTGGCCGCGCGCGACGTGGCCGACGGGGATTTCAGCGGCACCTTGATGGTCACGGGCGTCGTGCAAGAAGAGGTCGGCGGCCTGGGCGCGCGCCATCTCGGTGAGACGGTAAGAGCGGACGTGATCATCCTGGGCGAGCCCAGCAAGCTGCGCTTGATGCTCGGCCACCGCGGCCGCGTCGAGCTGCTGGTCCGCTTCGAGGGGCGCATCGCCCACGCCGCGCGGCAAGAACTCGGCGACAACGCCCTCTACCGGGCGGTGGACTTTCTGGGGCGCTTGCGTGAGCTGACCCTGCCCGCCGGGGGGCCGCTCGGCGCCTCGACGGTCACGCCGACCGTGCTCAAGACCTTTCCCGAGGGCGGTCACAACGTGGTCCCCGGCCGCGCCGAGCTCATCCTCGACTACCGCAACCTGCCGGGCGACGAGCCCGAGGCGGTCGTCAGGCGCCTGCAGGAGCTGGCCCCGGAGGCGAGCATCACCGTGCCCGCCGAGCGGAGCGCCAGCGAGAGCGGCAAGGTCATGTGCGACCTGCCCCGCATCGCGCCGCCCTACCTGGCGCCGGGCGAGAACGCGCAGGTGACCCTAGCCCGGGCGGTCTTGCAGGAGACGCTGCCCGCGCACGGCAGAGACTTCCAGGAGGGCGTCTGGTGGTTCGCCACCGACGCGCCCCACCTGGCCAAGACGGGCGCGGTGGTCATCGGCTTCGGACCGGGCGAGGAGGAACTCGCCCACACCACCCGGGAGAGCGTGCCGCTTGCCCACCTAAAGACCGCTCGAGCCGCCTATGCGGCGCTCGCCCGCGCCTATCTGAAAGGAGGGTCTGGGGTCTAGGGGTTGGGGCCCAGGGTTTGGCTTCCCCCAGACCCCGGCCCCAACCGCCAACCCCCGAACTTATGAAAGGCGAACCCCACAAAGGAGAGACCGTGCTTATCAACGGCGACCGCTGGACGGTCGTGGACGAGGCGCCCGCCGCGGCGCTCGCCGAGATGGTGGCGGCGCTCTTGGAGGACGAGGGCTTCGTGGCGATGGTCAGGTCGCCCGGCCGGCTGACGGACGTTCTCAGCCACTTAGGCACCCACAGCCTGGGCACGCACTACGTCCTGGTGCCCGAGGAGGCGGCCCAGGCGGCGCTTACGCTCATCAAGGACACCGTCACCGACTACCAGGGCGAGGACCTCGTGCGCTTCATGGATACCCTCGAGGGAGAGGCGCTTGGAGGTGAGCTCGAGGACGACCTCAAAGACGACCTCGAGGACGAGAGGTAAGCTCGCGGCAGGCGGGCTATCACCGCTTTGCCGAAGCCGACGTCTTCGTCCCGACACGACCGTCGAGGCGGCGCTCGAGCATGACCTGGCCCGGCCACCTCCCCGCCTCACCGCGACGACTCATGTCGAGCCCTTGGCTTGGCGGCCGCGACGCCCAAAGACGCGCTCGAGAGGGTAGCCGCCCGCTCAGTACGCCCACAGGCTCACGACGCGCGCCTCCCTCGCCTCTTCAAAGGGAATCCAGGCGCGAAAGGCGCGCGCTTCGTTCGCGCCCAGGTTTTCGATTCGGGTGTAGCTCGCGCCGACCCTGCCCAGCTCCTGGCCGTGGTCGTCGAAGAGGGCGATGTCGAGGTTGCCCCCCGCCAGCGCCCGGCCGGTGGTGTTCCTGAGGGTGCCGACGAGGTAGAGCAGCTCGTCCTCCCACCTGAACTCGAGATCCGTGAGCGCCACCGCCGGCCCGGACGGCTGCACCGTGGTGAAGGTCCTGGTCTGGGCCGCGCTCGCCTCCTGCGGCGCCGGTTCGGGCCGCAGCATCACCCCGCCCAGGCCCAGCATCACCACGCCCGCCAGGGCGAGATCGATGCGCTTGCGCCTCGCACGCAGCAGGGCGTAGGCGAGAACCATCACGCCGGTTGTCAGTGCCGCCAGAGCCGCTATCATCTCGCCGTCATCACCTCGCCGTCATTATCTCCGGGCGAAGGCTTGGCAGCCGGCTTCGCCTGGGTTTCACGAACCGCCTCCGAGTATACCCGCGGGTCTTCTCTCGAGGATGAAAACCAGAGGGCAGCGACACCGGCTCGAGCCTCGTCCCGATACCGGCTAACACTGCCGGATAACGCCGCCGGGTAGAGGGCCTCTAGTGTGACCCGGTTCTCGTCACGAGGCAAGTGGAGGCAATTGTCGCTACGGGTGTCGGTACGGGCCAATGTATAATGCCGGCACGGTGAAAGTGTTCGCCAACCTGCTGCTCGTCCACGTCGTCGTCTACCTCGGTCTGGTCGCCGGCGCCGGGCTGTCCGGCTGGCGGGGCCTGGGACAGAGTTTGGCGGCCTACCCCGTCCACCTCTGGGAGACCCTGGCGGAGACGGTCGCGGGCGGGGGTCTGTGGCGTTTCCAGGAGGGGCTGCTGCTGACCTTCGGCTACCTCGGCCTGGCGCTCGTTCTGGCCTGGCTGGCCCTGCCCCTCTTTCGCCGCCTGCCCGCCCCGCTGCTCTGGACGCTGGCCGGGCTGCCCAGCTTCCTCTTGCTCGTCCTAGGGGTGATGTCGGCCTTCTACCTCGCCAGCGTCTTTCGCTTCTGGACGCCGGTCGAGCCCGGCCAGCCCTGGCTGGTCGCGGTCCTGGTCCTGTCGCTCATGCTGCCCTACACCGCCCGCGGGGCGCTCTACTTGAAGCTTCGCCAGGCCGAGCTCCAGGGGGCCGACTTCGTGCGCACGGCTCGCTCGGTGGGGATGCCGGAGAGCCTTGTGCAGCGTCGTACCGTAAGGGTCGCCCTTCCCGAGGGGGTGCGCCTGCTCTCGGGGGAGGTCTTCACGCTGGCGGTAGGGGTCGCCCTCGTCGAGGGGTTGCTGTGGCTGCCGGGCCTGGGGAGAGCGGTGTTCGAGGCGCTGGGC
>JALZLY010000328.1 GCA_030858465.1 Deinococcota bacterium | reverse complement strand
GGCGGCCAGCCGCCGGGCGACGACCGTACGCTGGCCCTGGGGCGCCAAGGCGTAGGCCTGACGGTAGAGGGCGACCGCCTGCTCGCCCCTGTGGGCGCGGTCGGCAGCGCGGCCCAAGATCATCAAGACGAGGTAGGGCGGCACCCCCGGCAGCGGCTTGTCCTGGAGGAGCCGGTGCGCGGCCTCGAGCTCGCCCTTGGCGGCGTGAAGCCGCGCCTCGGCAAGCGTGAGGCTACGGTAGCCGATGGGCCCCTGACCACGCCGCTGCCAGCGCCCCCGCATGTCGGCCAGTTCCGCCTCGGCGGCTTCCAGGTCGCCGAGCTCGCTGAGCGCCCAGACCCGCGCCCCCTGCGCCAGCGAGGCGTTATCATCAGCGCCATCCCCAGCCCCGCCTCTCGTTCCAGGGTGGGACAGCGCCAGCACCTCCCGCCAGCGCTCCTCCAGGGCGTAGGCCTGGGCGCGGATGAGCAGGTCCCCCTCGCCCGCGAGCTCCAAGGCGCGCGCCACCTCGCCCCGCTGCAGGGCGACCTGGGCCAGGAGGCGGCGCAGGGCGGCGCGGCTCCCCTCGCTCCAGTAGAGCAGCCGGCTGAGGGCCAGGGCCGCGCCGCTGCCGGCGGCCCGCGCCAGCGCCGGCAGCGACAAGGGCCCGAGGATATAGAGCCCCGCGACCACGGTGAGCGGCAGGGCGAGGGCCTCGGGCAGAAGGCCCACGCCGGCGCCTAGCGCCATCAACAAGAGGAATGCGGTAGCCAGGCCGGTCTTTAGGGGCAGTTCGCTCAGGGCGGGGGCGAGCCTCAAGGTCCAGCGGAGGCTGAAGACGCCGACGGCGGCGAGCGCGTAGACGAGGAGCAGGAGGTCTTGGGTCATAGGGTTGCGCTTACCATAGCCCATGACCCGGCCTCGCGTCAGGGCCTGCGACGCATAAGCCGGCGAGACGAGCGGCGCCAGAGTAGCTAGGCGTCCTTGCGCTTGATGTCGTCGAGCAAGGCCTGGATCTGGGTCCAGCGCAGGTCGCTCATGGGCGCGTCGGCGTAGCGGAAGGTGAAGGGGTCGCGGCTGAAAAAGCGCGCCATCATCAGGTCCCAGGCCATCTTGCCGGAAAAGACCCGCTGGTAGAAGATGACCGAGGCGCCGTAGTCGTTGTCGAAGCGGTAGATCTTCTGCCGCCAGCCTTTGAAGAGGCGGGCGAGGCTCTGCTCGCTGTTCGCCTCGGGCCCGTAGCCGAGCCGGAAGTTGCCGTCGTAGACGAGATACTCCGCGTGACGATCGCCGAGTTCCCGCAAGAGATCAGCTTCATTCACAAGGCTATTCTAGACCGAGTGCCGCTGAGAAACTATGACGGATGTGGCATCCTCCCTTAAGGATCGCTTCAGGAGCGGGCCTCAGTCCAGGCTGAAAGCCCACGCCCACGCGGACGGAGACTTCAGCGTACTTGGCGCGCTTGGCGAAGGATTGCGTCATGAGGCTCAGCCTACTGCGCCCATCACGGCAGGAAAAAAGAGGCGCCCGGTAGCGCCTCTCAAGCGTTTGCTCTTCCGGCCATTCGCTCAGTCGTTGACGTAGGAGAGCCAGTGGTCGAACTCCGGCACCCTGCCGGCCGCCACGTCCAGATAGACCTCGCGCATCCGAAGCGAGAAGGCGCCGGCCACGCCCGCGCCGATGGGACGGCGGTCGATGGCGGCGATCGGCGTCACCTCGGCGGCGGTGCCGACCATGAAGACCTCGTCGGCGGTGTAGAGCTCGTCGCGCGTCGCCATCGTCGGGCGCACGGGGGTGCCCATCCACTCGGCGAGCGTGACGACGGTGTCGCGGGTGATGCCGCGCAGGTTGACCGAGTGGGCGATGGGGTGGAGGACGCCGTCTTGCATAAAAAAGATGTTCTCGCCCGAGCCCTCGGCGACGAAGCCCTCCTTGTCTAAGAGCAGCGCCTCGTCGAAGCCGTTTTCTCGAGCTTCGGCGTTCGACAGCACCGAGTTGATGTAGTTGCCGCCCGCCTTGGCCTTGGTCGGCATGATGTCTCCAGACGAGCGCCGCCATGAACTCGTCATCAGCTTGGCGCCCTTCTTGACCGCCTCCTCGCCCAGGTAGACGCCCCAGGGCAGGGTCGCCACCATGAAGTGGACGGTGTTCTTGCCGGGGTTGACGCCCAGGGACTCGGCGCCGTACCACAGCAAGGGGCGGATATAGCAGCTCTTGCGCTCGTTCCTGCGGATGGTCTCCAAGATGGCCTCGTCGATTTCCTCCACCGTCACCGGCGAGGGCATGCCGAGGATCTTGGCGGAGTTCAAGAGGCGCTGGCTGTGCTCGTGCAACCGAAAGACCGCCGCGCCCCGCTCGGTTTCGTAGGCGCGGATGCCCTCGAAGACGGAGGTGCCGTAGTGCAGGGCGTGGGTCATGACCGAGACCACAGCCTCGGCCTCGGGCATCAACTCGCCGTCGAACCAGATTGAACCCGCGCCCGTCGCCGAGGTGCTGGTGGGCGCGTTCTTGGGGGAAGGGGTGGTGACCGACATCGTGACCTCCAGTAATCGTTCGTGTCCCCGTCATCATACGACACGGCGTACGACAGAAACAGCGGGCTTTCGGCGGCGCTAGGCGAGCTGCTCGGACAAACCGCCCTTCAGCACCTGTCGAACACCGCCCCCAGCGCGTCCTTCTCGAGCACCATGGGCCGCGGCCGGCCCTCTTCGTCGGGCCAGTGGACGAGCCTGATCTCGCCGCCCGCTAGCTCGACGCCGGTGATGTCGCCCCCCGGAAAGCAGCAGCAGCCGGTGTTGAAGTAGCAGGGTTTGACCTCGCGGCCGCTCCCCTCGCGCTCCTCTTCCTCGCGCACGTCCTCGAGCTCCTCTTCGAGTTCGGCGACCTTCTGGTGCAGGCGCTGGTGCAGGCGCTGGTGCGGGCGTTGTCGCGGGCGTGTGTCGGCGGACGCCTCCTCGAGTTTGGCCTTGGCCGCTTTGAGCTGCTCGCTCAAGTGCCCGCTGCCCGAGCGCGACTCGAAGACCGGGCGGTGGGTGTGTCCGGCGATGAGCAGCAGCCCGCCCTGCACCGCCGCCCAGGCGTGCAGGGTCTCGTTCTGTTGGTGGCGGAGGTGGCGGTTTTTGGACGGCGTGTCGAGCGACAGGCCGGTGAGACGCTGAAAGGGCCGGTAGAGGTGCCTCACCGCCAGGCGCGCGACACCGGAGAGGCGGTCGCTCTTGAGGCTTCCCTGGTGGCCGTGGACGAGAAAGAGCCCGCCTAGTTCCCGCTTGCCGTCCTTGACGGTGAATAGCAGGCTCTCGTGCGTCTCGAGCGGTGGCTCACCGTAGCGCGGCCGCAGGTGCTCTGTGACCGCCTTCTCGTCCTGCCAGTCGTCATCGTGGTTGCCCCAGACGCGCAGATAGCGCCCCGTCTGGTGGAATCTGGCCTCGAGCTCGAGGCAGTCCCCATAGGCCTCGACCACGTCGGCGGGCCTTTCCTGCCACAGCTCCTCGGCGTCGCCCAGGACGACGAGCGTGTAGCCCCGCTCAAAGTACCAGTCGAGCGCGGCCCTGTAGGTCTCCTCGGCCGCCTCGAAGTCGTCGGCGCCGTTGCGGGCGCCGCGGTGGTGGTCGGAGAAGATGACCAGGCGGCCGGCGTGAAGGTCGAAGTCGCGGGCCCCTCCTCGAGCGCGCTCGAGG
>JALZLY010000327.1 GCA_030858465.1 Deinococcota bacterium | reverse complement strand
GCTCGGGCTCGAGCGCACCCGCCGCGAAGTAGTCGAGAAAGAAGAGCGGCGTGGCCCCCTGCACCAAGATGTCGTTGAGGCAGTGGTTGACGATGTCGTGGCCGATGGTGTCGAAGCGCCCCAGGGCCGCGGCCAGCCGCGTCTTGGTGCCGACGGAGTCGGTCGAGGCGACGAGCACCGGGCCGGCCCGGCCCGCCCGCTCGGAGCGGCTCAGGTCGAAAAGCCCGCCGAAGGCCCCGATGCCCGACAGCACCGCCTCGCCGTAGGTGCTCCTGACCGCTCCGGCGATCAGCTCGACGGCGCGCTCGCCGGCCGCGATGTCGACGCCGGCCTCCTTATAGCTCGACTGGCAGCTCGACGGGTTGCTCGAGCGTTCTGTCATCTTTGCCTCCTGGGCAGGCTCTAGGCCTTGTGGTGAAAGGGCTGGCGGTGCCTGGTTCCAGCAGTCGGAAGCCGGAGAGAAATGGCCTTTATTCCGACTCCTGACTCCTGACTCTGACTTCTGAAGTATAACCTCGGCCCTAGCCGAGAGGGCGAGGCCCGACCCGGAGGTATGATAGCCTGTGGCGACCGTTCTCAAAGTCCTTCTGCCCCTACCCCTGCCGGCCTTTTCCTTTCTGCCGCCGCACGGCCGGCCTCTGCCCCTTCCCGGCATGCGACTGGCGGTGCCGTGGCAAGCCGGTGTGCGCATTGGCGTCGTGGCGGGCGCCCTGGCGCTGAAGGGACATGGCAGCCTCGAGTTCAAGGAGGCGATCGGTACTCTCGATGCCTCGCCCTGGCTGTCGGAGGCAGCGCTTGAGGTCATCGAGCGGGTGGCGGCCTACACCTTTTCGCCCGCCGGCCTGGTGCTCGCCAACCTGCTGGCCGTAGGCCTCCAGGACGAGTTGCGCCACGAGTTGCGCGCTGTCACGGGGGCGCAGGGCGTTGTGCTTGGCGAGGACTGGACGCCTGCTAGAGCGCTGGCGCCGAGCGCGCTCGAGCTCTACCGCCGTCAGGGCCTGGTCGAGGAGCGGGTGCGCGTAGAGCCCCCCAGGCTGCGGCTGCTCTTGCCGCAAAAGCCCGCCGACGAGGGCTTGAGCGGCTCGCGCCAGAGGGGTCAGCGCAGCGCGCTCGAGCTTCTCTGGTCGCTGGGCTCGGCGGCTTCCGCGGCCGAGCTGAGCCGCGCCGCCTTCGTCTCCGAGGCCGCGGTGCGGGCCCTCGTCAAGAAGGGCTACGCCGCCTATGAACTGGTGGAGGCGCCGCCGCCGACGCTGCTTGAGGTCGCGCCCCAAGCCCCACCCAGGGATGTCTTGCAGGCGCCCGACGCGGCCGGGCCTCAGCTTGTCGTCGGTGCCTCGCGCCGCGCCCGGCTGGCGGCGCTGCTAGGGCAGATCGCCGCCGAGCTCGAAGGGGGCGGCAGCGTTCTGGTGCTCGTGCCGGAGGCGGCGCTGGTGGGGGAGACGGCCGCCCTGCTTGCCTCGGCCGTGCCCGTGCGCGTGTTTAGCGCCGAGCTGAGCGACGCCCGGCGCGGCCAGCTGTGGGCGCTTCTCCGGGCGGCGCCGGCGGTGCTGGTGGGCACCTACCCGGCGCTCTTAGCGCCGCTCGTCGAGCTGCGCCGGGTGATCGTGCTCGAGGAGGCCAACCCGTCCTACAAGCTCACGGCCGGCTGCCGCGTCTTCGTCCCGACCGCGGCGCGCTTTTTGGCCGAGGCGAGCGGGGCGGCCCTGGTCCTCGCCGACGTCACGCCGAGCCCGGAGAGCCTGAAGCTGGTCGCGGAGACGGGGGCTGAGGGGGCGCTCTGGCCCTTGCCGCAGGCGGCACCCCGCGTTCACGTCGTCGACCTCGCCGGGGCCAGCGGCTGGCCGCTCAGCGCCGACCTGGTGCGCGTCCTCAAACAGGTCGCCGAGCGCGGCCGGCAGGCGGTGCTGCTCTCGCCTCGGCGCGGCTTCTCGGCCTCCTTGCGGTGCCCCAGCTGCGGCTGGCTGGCGATGTGCCCAAACTGCTCCTTGCCCTTGCGCTACCACCGGGAGGCGCGCGGCCTGCGCTGTCACCAGTGCGGTCACGCGCAAGCCGCGCCGCCGATCTGCCCGTCCTGCCAGGACCCGATGATCAGCCCTAGGGGGCCAGGCACGCAGTGGATCCTCCGCGAGGTCGCGGGAGTCCTGCCCGGCCTTTCCGTTTACCGCTACGACCGCGACCGCCGCGACGACCTCGCCCCGCTGCTGGCGGGCGAACCCGGCGTGGTCGTGGCCACCACGGCCCTCTTCCGCCACCCGCCGCTGCCCAGGGTCTCGCTCATCGCCCTGACGCTCTTAGACGGCAGCCTGAACGGGGGAGACTTCAGGAGCGACGAGCAGGCCTTGCGCTTGCTGCTCAACCTTCATGAGCTGTCGTGGCAGGCCAGGCCGCTCGTCCTGCTCCAGACCTTTCAGCCCGGCGCGGCCATTCTTCAGGGCTTGCGCGACGAGGAGGGTGGTCTCCGCTACAGCCGTGAGCTCCTGGAGCGGCGCGAGAGGTATGACTATACCCCCTACCGGCTGTTGGCCCACCTGCAGATTGCCGCCAAGCAGCGGCCCGTCGCGGAGCGGGCCGCTGCTTGGCTGGCCGGAGCCTTGCGCACGGGCGGCGCTACCGACGAAGAGCTGTTGGGTCCGGCACCCGCACCTGTCGAACGTCTGCGCGGCTACTACTGCTATCAACTCGTTTTGCGTAGCGAGTGCCACGCGCGCCTCGTCAGGCTCATCCAGCCCGCGCTCGTCTACAGGGGCGCGGCGCGGCTCAGAATCGACGTCGACCCGCGGGATATGGTGGCCTTTTTGGAGTGATGGAGTTAGAGAACAAGCGACAAATAATTCACGAGTTGAGGTATCGTGAATAAAATCACATGATACTGCTCCTCGAACAGCAAACAACAATCCGTTTTTCAATTGCGACTCGCCTTCATCTTCCCTTGCTATGATCTGAGGGCAGAGGTTAACGCCATGAGGTTGACGCCATGATGATCCAAAACCGCCGTGCATCCTTCGACTACGAACTGCTCGAGAGCTTTGAGACCGGCATCGCGCTCACCGGCAGCGAGGTCAAGTCCTTGCGCCAGGGTGGCGCGACGCTGCAAGAGGCCTTTGCCCGGATCAAGAGCGGCGAGGTCTGGCTGGAAGGCATGCACATCCCGCCCTACCAGGATGCCAGCTACAACAACCACGAGCCGCGGCGCAGCCGCAAGCTGCTCCTGAAGCGGCGCGAGATCGCCGAGATCAAAAAGGGCCTCGAGCGCCAGGGTCTCACCCTGGTTCCCACCAAGCTCTACTTCAAGGACGGCTGGGCCAAGCTGGTCGTGGCCCTGGGCCGGGGCAAAAAGCGCTACGACAAGCGTCAGGACCAGGCCAAAAAGGACGCCCAGCGGCAGATGGAGCGCGCCAGATGAAGCGGCTCGCCTTCTTGCTGCTGGCGCTCGCCGCCTGGGCGCCGGCACAGGGCCTCGCCGTCAACGGCAATCCGGTAGGGGAGGGGGTCGCCTTTTCGGTCGCCAACACCTCCTACGCGGCCGCGGCGCCCCTCGCCCAGGCCGTCGGGGCGCGGTTTTTCTACGACGCCGAGCGCGAGCTGGCGCTCTTTCAGATGTCGGGCCGGGTCGCCGCGCTGCGCGTCTACGCCGGCGCCGCCCAGGCCGCCGCCGACAGGAGCGCCATGCGCGTCGAGGGTCGCGAGGTCGCCGCCCTCGGCGGGGTGCTTCAGGGCGGCGTGGTCTACGTGCAGGTGCGCGCTCTGGCGGCGGCCTTTGGTGGCCGCGTCGCGCTGATCCCCGAGACGGGTACGGTCGCCGTCTTTTTTCCCCGGGTGACCTTGACGGCGGTGACCCAACCCCAACTGAGCCAACCTCAGCTGTCGGGCGACTTTGATCGCATCGTGCTCGAGTTCGCCGGCGATGTGCCCGTCACGGTCCGCGAGGAGGGTAGCGCGGTCCTCTTCCGCTTCGAGCGCGCGCGCCTTGGCGGCCGCGCCGAACGCCTCGCCGGCACGCGCTTTGGCGACGCCGCCTACTATCCCGCCGGCGAGGGCGTCGAGTTGCGCCTCGACCTGGGCGAGGGCGTGAGCTACGAAAAGCTCGAGCTGCCCCAAGCACAGGGCGTGCAGGTCATCATCGACATCTTTCCCAGTGAGATCCAAGAGCCCGCGAGGGGAGCGCGCCGCGTCGTCCTCGACCCCGCGCCACAGCCCGCCGCCGAGGACGACGCGGCCGGCCTCGAGCTGGCCACGCGCCTGGCCAGCCTGCTCGCCCGACAGGGGATCGCCGTCAGCCTGACCCGCGATGCGGTGACGACCCTGCCCATCGAAGCGCGCAGCGCCCGGGGCATCGGCGCCGACCTCTTCCTTTCGCTCAGTCTGAGCACCCTGCCGGCGGGACGCTTCAACCTCTACTACCTGGACGAGGCGGCCAGCCTCGAGAGCCTCGGCATGGCCATCCGTCAGAACGCCGAAGCCAGCCTGGACGCGCCCGCCACCAGCGAAACGCGGCGGCGCCTGCTGGTAGGCCTGACCAGCGACCTCGCCTTTGGTCAGAGCGCCGCAGCGAGCGTCGCGGCGGCGCTCAGCGGTGAACTCGAGGCGGGCAGCGTCACGGGCGCGCCGCTCTACGTCCTCGGCGGGGCGGCGGGGCGGGGGCTCCTCCTCGAGCTGAGCCGCGAGAGCGCGCAAAATGCTGAGTTGGCCGACGCCTTGGCCGCGGCCGTCGTCGCCATCTTGCCTTGAAGAGGGCCTGGGCACGGCGCCGCGCGCGCGCGCTCGCCCTGTTGAGTCCGCCGGCCCTGGTGGGGCTGCTCGTCTTCGCGGCGGGTCTGCTCAGCCTGCTGGTCATACCCCTGCCGCGGCCTACCACCCCCCTCACCCGGATCGACCTCGAGGGGAGCCTGGCCGCGGTCCCCGAGCCAGAGGAGATCAGCCTGGTGGTGAGCGACTCCAACAACCTGTCCCGCAGCGTCCCCGTCGAGGTGGCGCTGCCCCAGGGGGCGGAGGGGCGGCTCGAGGCCGTCCTGACGGCCCTGCGCGGCTACCTCTCGGAGGCCGGGCCGGAGAGCCCCGACGGCCCCTTGTGGCCCCAGGCCCTGGCGGCGCCGCGCGTCTTCATCGTCGAGACCGGCGCCAGGGCGAGCTATGTGGTCCTGGACTTCGCCCTGGCCGAGGCGCCGGAGGTATCGGTCAGCCAGGAACTCCGCCTGCTGGCCTCGATCCGGCGCACGGTGCGCCTCCACGCGGGCACGGACAAGGTCTACTTCCTCGTGGACGGCCAGCCCCGCCCCTCGCTGCTCGGCCACGTCGCGCTCGAGGGCGCGCTGGACTAGGGCCATAACCGCTACCCCGACCCCTGACCCCCGACCCCCACTCTACGGCCTCATCCGCGTGAGCATCCTGGGAAAGGGAATCGCCTCGCGCAGGTGGGGGAGGCCGGTTAGCCAGGCCAGCGTGCGCTCGAGCCCGAGCCCGAAGCCCGAGTGCGGCACCGAGCCGTACTTGCGCAGGTCCAAATACCAGTCAAAGGCCGCTATGGGCAGGCCGTGCTCCTCGATGCGCCGCTTCAAAAGGTCATAGTCGTGGATGCGTTCGGAGCCGCCGATGAGCTCGCCGTAACCCTCGGGCGCGATGACGTCGTTGCACCTGACCCGGGTGGGATCGTCGGCGAAGGGCTGCATGTAGAAGGCCTTGGTGACGGTCGGCCAGGCATGGATGATGACCGGTCTGTCGAAGCGCTCGCCGAGGATGGTCTCGTGGGGGGCGCCCAGGTCCTCACCCCAGTCGAGCGGCTGCCCGGCCTCTTTGAGCAGCGCCAAGGCGTCGTCGTAGGAGAGCCTGGGGAAGTCGCCCGCCGCGGCGGGCTCGAGCTTGGCGGGGTCGCGCTCTAAGATGTCGAGCTCATCGCCGCGCCTGTCGAGCACCCGGCCCACCAGGTAGGCGAGAAAGTCCTCCTGGAGCGCCATGTTCCCTTCAAACTCCAAGAAGGCCACCTCGGGCTCGACCATCCAGAACTCCAAGAGGTGCTTGCGGGTCTTGGACTTTTCCGCCCGGAAGGTCGGCCCAAAGGTGTAGACCTTGCCGAAGGCGAGCGCTCCGGCCTCGGCGTAGAGCTGGCCCGACTGCGAGAGGTAGGCCGAGTCCTCGCCGAAGAGATCTACCTCGAAGAGGTTGGTGGTGCCCTCGACGGCGGTGGGCATAAAGAGCGGCGCGTCGAAGCGGATAAAGCCCTGCGCCGCGAAAAAGTCGTGGACCGCTCTTTCCAGCTCGTCGCGGATGCGCATGACCGCCCAGGGGCCGCGGTGGCGCAAGTAGAGGTGGCGGCGCTCCATCAAGAAGTCCACCCCGTGCTCCTTGGGGCTGATGGGATAGTCGCCGATGGGCTCCTGAACGAGCTCGACGCTGCTGACGCCGAGTTCGACGCCGCCGGGCGAGCGCGCGTCGGCGCGCACCGTACCCGACACCCTGAGGCTCGACTCCTGGGTGAGGCCCCGAGCCAATGCGAAGGTCGCTCCGGAGACCTCGCTCTTGGCGAGCACGCCCTGCACGAAGCCCGAGCCGTCACGGAGCTGCAAAAAGGCGATCTTGCCGCTGCTCCTTAAGCCGACGAGCCAGCCGGCCACGTCGACCTCTTCGCCGATATGTTCCTTGAGGGAGGAGATGGTCACGGTTGCCATAGCCGCAAGTCTAACCCGCGCGCTCAGACCGTGGCGATTTTGAGAGCGGCCTCGAGCGCGCCCACGACCCCACAGCGCTCGACATCGCCGGCGACGACCTCGTACCTGCCCCTTAGCGCGTCGCTGGCACCCGCCATCACCACCGGATGGCCGACGGCCTCGAGCATCGGCAGGTCGCCCGCGGAGTCGCCGACGGCCATGACGTTTTCGGGTTTCAGCTTGAGCTGTCGGGCCAAGAAGGTGGCCGCGCTGCCCTTGGAGACGCCCGCCTGGGTGATGCTGGCAAAGGCGGTGTGCTTGAGCGCCGGCGAGCCCGCCACGCTCACTTGGCTGCCCTTTAGCTCGAGCGCCAGAACCTCCCCAAGCCGGTCCTCGGGGACCACCCACTGGGCGCGGATGATGGGCTCGTTTTCGGCCACGTCGTAGAGCTCGCGGACGATGGCCGAGACGCCGATCAGCTTGGCGTGCGCCTCGCTCATGGGCGTCTTGCGCTCGATGTAGAGGGCGTTGGGGCTGTAGAGCTCGAGCACCAGCCCGAGCTCACGAGCGTGGGCGATGAGCCGCCGGGCATGCGCTTCCTTGAGGGCCGAGACCTGGAGGGTGCGGCCGTCCGGGTAGGCGATCAGCGCACCGCTCTGAAAGATATGCGGCAGGTTGGGGCCAAGGCGCTCGGCCACCCGCTGCGCGACGCCGCCCAGGGGACGGCCGGTGCAGACCGCCAGCTTCACGCCCGCCGTGCGCACCCTCTCGGCCGCCTGCCAGACGCAGTCCTGCACCTGTCCGCTCGAGCCGATGATGGTGCCGTCCAGGTCCAAAAGCACGAGGGGGATCACCGGGTCTCGTGGCCCTCTGCTAAGACGGACAGCCCGAGTTCCGCAAGCTGCGCCGCCTCGAGCCGGTCCGGCGCGCCGGTCAGCGGGTCACCGCCGCGCTGGTTTTTGGGAAAGGCGATAACGTCGCGCAGGCTGGACGCGCCACAGAGGAGCATGACCAGCCGGTCGAGCCCCCAGGCGACGCCGCCGTGGGGCGGAGCGCCGTAGGCCAGCGCCTCCAGAAAGAAGCCGAAGCGTCGCTCCTGTTCCTCCTCGGCGAGTCCCAGAACCGAGAACATCCGCCTTTGGGTGTCGAGCCTGTGGATGCGCAAGGAGCCGCCGCCAATCTCGCTGCCGTTAAGGACCAGGTCGTAGGCCCAGGCCCGCACCGCGAGGGGGTCGCTGTCGAGCCCGTCCAAGTCCTCGTCACGGGGCCGGGTAAAGGGGTGATGCAGGTAGGTGAGAGTGCCCTCGGCGTCCGCCATAAGGAGCGGAAAGTCCACCACCCAGAGAAAGCTCTTCGAGCGCGGGTCGATCAGGCCGAGGTCGTCGCCCAGCTTGAGGCGCACCGCGCCGAGCGCTGCGCAGGCGACCGCCCAGGCGTCGGCGACCATGAGGATCAGGCCGCCCCCCTGGGTGAGCGCCGCGAGAGCGGCCGTCTCGTGCGCCGAGAGAACCTTGGCAATGGGTCCACTGAAGCCGTCACCCTGCCCCTCGACAGCCTTCGGGTCGCGGCGCAGCCAGGCCATACCCTTGGCGCCGTAGTGCTTGGCGCGCGCCTCGAGCTCCCCCAAAGCCTTGCGGCTGAGCGCCTGCGCGTGCTCGGCCGGCACGACCAGCGCCTTGACCTTACCGCCGGCGTCTAGCGTCTCCTTAAAGGCGCGAAAGTCCGTGCTCGCGAAGACCTCGGAAAGGTCGGTCAGCTCGAGGCCGAAGCGCGGGTCCGGCTTGTCCGAGCCGTAGCGGTTCATGGCGTCGGCGTAGCTCAGTCTGGCAAAGGGCAAGGCGATCTCCTCGCCTGTGGCCGCCAGGACGACGTGCCGCATGAGGCGCTCGTTCAGCTCGAGGACGTCGTCCTGGTCGACGAAGGACATCTCGAGGTCGAGCTGGGTGAAGTCGGGCTGGCGGTCGGCGCGCAGGTCCTCGTCGCGAAAACAGCGGGCGATCTGGAAGTAGCGCTCCAAGCCGGCCATCATCAGCAGCTGCTTGAAGAGCTGGGGCGACTGCGGCAAGGCGTAAAAGGCGCCGGGGCTCTGCCGAGCGGGCACCAGGTAGTCGCGCGCGCCCTCGGGCGTCGACAGGGTCAGGAGCGGGGTCTCGACGTGAACAAACCCCTCGGCGTCGAGAAAGTCCCAGATCGCCTTGGAGACGCGGTGGCGGAGGAGAAGAGGCGCCAGCCTCTCGGGGCGGCGCAGGTCCAGGTAACGGTGCTTGAGCCGCAGCTCCTCGCTGACCTCGCCCGCCTCGTCGCCCTTCGCCACGGGGAAGGGCGGCGTCTTCGCCTCCGCGAGGACCGTCAGCGCCGAGGCCACCACCTCGACCTCGCCCGTGGCCATCCGGGGGTTGCGCTGGCTCTCGGGGCGCGGCCGCACGGTACCCCGGACCTCGAGCACCCACTCCGGGCGGACCGCCTCGGCGGCGTGAAAGAGCGCCTCGTGCTCGGGGTTGACGACGACCTGCACGGTACCCTCGCGGTCGCGCAGCTCGAGGAAGATGAGCCCGCCCAGGTCGCGCCGGCGGTTCACCCAGCCCTGCAGAGTGACCACCTCTCCGGCCTGCTCGAGCCTCAAGGCGCCGCAGCCGTGCGTCCGCCTCACGTGAGCACCGGCTCCTCTTGCAGCGCGCTTGCCAGGAACGTTGCCAGCTCGGCCTCCGCCACCTCATGCTGCTGGCCCGAGGCCAGCTGCTTGAGGCTGTAAACAGCCTTGTCGCGCTCCCGCTCGCCTCTCAGGCCGGCGAACACCGCGCCGGCGCGGTCGGCGTCGGCCAGGCCCTTGCCCGGCTTACGGGCGCTGTAGCCATGCAGGACCGTGAAGTCGCGGCGGAGGCGCTGGGCCAGCCCGGCGACCTCGTCTACGGCCAGGCGGTCCATCGGCACCAGGTAGAGAAGAGGAGGGGACGCCTCCGGGGCGGTGACGCCATCCTGTGCCAAGGCGTCGAGCAGCCGCTCGACGCCAAAGGCCCAGCCGATGCCCGGCGTGGCCGGACCGCCCATCGCCTCGACCAGGCCGTCGTAGCGCCCGCCGCCACAGAGCGCCGACTGCGCGCCGATGCTGCCGTGATGGACCTCGAAGGCGGTGCGCCTGTAGTAGTCGAGGCCGCGCACGATGGCGTCGTCTATCTCGAAGGGGATCTCCCAGGCCCGCAAATAGCGCTGCACGTCCTCGAAATGCGCCCTGGCCTCGGGGTTCAAAAAGGCCAGGGGCCGCTCGAGCCCCGCGAGGACGGCCTGATCGCCCCCATCCTTGCTGTCCAGGATACGCATGGGGTTGAGCGCCAGGCGCGCCCGGCTGGCCTCGGAAAGCTCGCCGCGGCGGGCCGAGAGCCTCTCGCGAAGGTAGCGGTTATAGGCCAGCCTGTCCTCCGGGTCACCCACCGAGCCCAGCTTGACCACCAGCGTCCTCAAGCCGAGCTCACCGAAGATGCGGTAGAGCAGGCCGATGGCCTCGGCGTCTACAAGCGCCGACTCCAAGCCGAGCGCCTCGTAGTTGACCTGGTGAAGCTGGCGAAAGCGCCCCCGCTGCGGCCTCTCGGCTCGGAAGGCCGGGCCGTAGGACCACAGCTTGACGGGGGCGGGTTTTAGGTGCATGCCGTGCTCGATAAAGGCGCGCACCACGCCCGCGGTGAACTCGGGGCGCAGGGTGAGCGAGCGGCCGCCCTGATCGCTGAAGGTGTACATCTCGTGCTGGACGACGAGGTCGGAGGTCTCGCCGACGGACTTGGTGAACACGTCGGTGTACTCGAAGATGGGAGGGCAGAGGAGCTGGGCCCCGGCGCGCCCCAAAACGCGCTCGGCCACGCGGGTGACCTCGCGCCACTGCGCTTGCCTCTCGGGCAGGATGTCTTTGGTGCCGGTGACGGCTTGGAGCTTCATAAGTCTCGAGTCTAGCACTCCGGGAGGGTGCCTACTCTCGCGCCGCTTTGCGCAGGGTCGCGCGCAGTCCGCTCAGGGCAGGTTGGCCGGCAGGCCGTTGCTCCTCTGGCCCGCGACCACCACGAAAACGTAGCCGTACCGCCGTCGGCGGCGCGCAGGCCGCCAGGAGCCCGAGGGCCACCATCACGAAAAGACGTCTTGCTACAATCTTGCTACAATGCCTCCCTGAGCCCATCCGCACTAGCTGAGGCTAAACCTCATCCTAGACCTCGTCGTCGTCGAGGGTCGCCATCGCCTCTTTGAGCCCCTCGATGTCCATTTTGGCATAGATGCTCGAGGTGTTGACGTCTTGGTGACCGAGCACCTGGGCGACGCGGTAGAGGTCGCGGGTGTTGCGGTAGAGGCGGGTGCCGGCGGTGTGCCGCAGGGTGTGCGCGCCCCGGTAGCGGGGGCCGATGCCCAGCTTTTTGTAGAGGGTCTCCAACTGCAGGCGCACGGTGTTGGGGTGCATGGCGCGGCCCTGACGGGCTGCCTTGACGTTTTTGCCGACGTTGACGAGCAGCGCCCTGTCACCGCTGGACGCGCAGACCGATCGCTTCTGCAACCAGCCGGACAGTACCCTGAAGGTCGCTTTGGTCATGGGAACCGTCCGGGTCTTGCCGCCTTTGCCATTGCTGATGAACATGACCCTTGCCGCCAAGTCGATGTCGCTCGTCTCCAAGTGAACAACCTCGCTTACGCGAAGACCTTGATCGCCGAGGAGTCGCAGGAGCAGGAGGTTCCGCGAGCGGAGGGTTTCATCGTAATCGCCCTGCTCGAGCTCGAGGATGAGCCGCTTGTAGTCCGCCAGAGGCATGGCTGGCCGCCTTTCATGGCGCGGCCGGGGGTCCGAAGGCCCTAGCACATCCTGAGCCGGGGACGTGGTGACGGCGTCAGCCCACTGAAGTGCTCGGTAAAAGGCGCGGACACCGGCGAGATAGGCGGATGTACTACCCGGACGGAGCCCTTCGGCACTGGCGTCCTCCAAGTGGCCACCACGCTGTTGCAAGCGCGCGACATAACGTTCCACATCGTCACGGCTCGCCCTGAGCAGCGAAACGTCGGGCGACGATTGCGGTTCGGGCCAGCAATAATGAAGCCAGTCGCGAAGCGCTACCCCGTAGAGATGCCGGGTGTTGGGCGAGGTATGGACGCCGCGGCGGCCCCGGTAGCTCAGGTAGGTGTCGAGCAGGTCGAGAAGCGTCTTTACATCACGAGTCTGACAGGCCCTTACAGCCTCCAGTTTTCTTTGGCCGCGGTCATGCCATGAAGTCGATAGGACGAGGTCGGTAGACATAGCAGGATGATAAGCAACAAGGGATGAAATCATTGGTGTTTATTTCACTAAACACCAATGGTGTAGAATTGTTCATGAGCAAAGGCCGACCGTTAAAGGATCTTAGCGTAAGGTGAACCCCTCGAGCCCGCCGCCACACAACTCGCTGATCCTCCCGTCGGCGCGCTCGAGCTTCAAGCAACCCTCGGCGGTGATGCCTCGAGCCGTCGCTCCGAAACGCTCGCCTTCCAGAACCGCCGTGACCGGCTGGTCCCTGAGCAGGTCCAGGGGCTCGAAGCGCGAGAGCAACTCTTTCTCGGTCTCGAGCAGCCGCAAACCCTGCCGGAGGCCCTCGAGCACCACCGGATGCACCGCCGCCAGGTCCCAGCCCCGCAGCCCCACGGCGCCCTCCGGCACCGGATTGTCGACGTTGACGCCGACGCCGACGAGGAGATGCTCCCGGCGGTACTCGCTGAGCAGGCCGGCAAGCTTCTTGCCCCGGTAGTAGAGGTCGTTGGGCCACTTGACGCCGCAGCGAACGCCGTATGTGCGCAAGGTCTCCGCCAGGCCGATTGCCAGCGCCAGCGCTATGGCGCCGCGGCGCAAGGAGGGCGGCGCCGGGTCGCGCAGCGCCAAGGTCTGGTAGGAGCCGCCTGGAGGGCTCAGCCACGGGCGCCGCCGCCGGCCGCGACCGCCGCTCTGAGCGCCCGCGCGGATCACCAGGCCGTGGACCCACTCGTCGCGCTCCAAGCGGCGGAGCATCTCGTCCTGGCTCGAGTCGAGCGCGCCAAAGCTTTCGGTGCGAAAGGGCAGATCCGCGAGGCCCACGCGGTCCCCTTAGCTGGCCGAGGCGGCCAGCGTCTGCCCTTTGCTGATGCTGAAGACGCGGCTCACGCCGCGCTCGCTGGTCACCCCCCAGAGCGTGTCCGCGACCTCCATGGTCGCCTTCTGGTGGGTCACTAAGATGAACTGCGTGCCTCCCCTGGCGAGCTGCGTCAGGAAGTCGCAAAAGCGGCGGATGTTGGCCTCGTCGAGCGGCGCGTCCACCTCGTCGAGAATGGCGATCGAGAGACCTGGGATACCGGCTTGGGGAGCACCGGCTTGGGGAATACCGACTATGGCCGCGTCTGCACTTGGCTCAGCCGTCGCGGCCCCGGCCATCAGCGCGAAGAGAAAGGCCATCGCCCCCATCGTCCGCTCGCCGACCGAGAGCAGGTTCAAGGAGCGCGTCGTCTTGCCGGGTGGTTGCAGGCTGATGCGCAGGCCGCTCGGCCGCCCCTCCTCCCGTTCGACCAGGATGTCGGCCTCTCCCCCACCGAAAAGCGCTTTGCTGTAGCGGATGAAAAGCTGGCGGACCTCGCCGATGGCGTTGCCCAGACGGCTGCTCACCTCGCGGTCGATGCTCGTAAGCAGGCCGCCGAGCTCGTTCACCGCGGCCCGCGCCTCCTCGGCCTGCGCCTCCAGCGCGGTCAGCCGGGCCTGCTGTTCGGCCCCTTCCAGGGCCGCCCGGTGGTTGACGGGGCCGATGCCCTCCAGCACCTCCTGCGCCTCAGCGAGCTCGTCGCGCAGGCCCTTGAGCGAGCCCGCCACCGCCTGCAGGCCGCTCGGGAAGCCGTCCAAGTCCTCTTGGGCGGCCTCTAGGCTGGTCTCCCGCCGCGCCAGGCTGAGACTGCCGGCCTCGAGCTCGGCGCCGAGCTTGGCCTGGACGGCGCTCAAGCTCGTCAGCCGCGCCTCGGCGGCCTGGCTCTCGCGCTTGACGGTCTCGAAGGCTTGGGCCTGGCGGTCCAGATCCCGGGGCAGCGCGGCTTGTGCCGCCTCGAGCGCGCGGCGGGCGTTGAGCAGGTTGTGCTCGAGCCTGGCGCGCTCGCCGCCCAGCCCCTCGAGCTGCCCTTGTACGGTGATCAGCCTCGACTGTGCGGCGGCAAAGCGCGCTGCCTCCTCCTCGAAACGGCGCCAGCGTTCGCTGTAGACGGCGAGCGCCTGCTGAGCCTGGGTGCGCGCTGCTAGGCGCTCTGTGAACTCTGCCTCGGCGGCGGCAGTCACCAGCTTGAGCCTGTCGAGCGCTTTCCCGCGCGCCTCGAGGTCCCCCCCCCGAACGCTCGTCTGAGGCGGCTTCAGCGCGTTCAGGTCCGCATCGAGCCCTTGCAGGCGGCGCTCCAGATCTGTCTGGAGCGAGGCCTGACCCGCCTGCCGCAGGCGGCCCTGGGTCAGGCGCCCATCGAGCACCTCCAGCGCTTCGCGCGCCCCGGCGAGCGCCGCCGTTCGCTCGCGCAAGGCCGCCTGCGCGGCCTTTACGCGGCTGCTCAGCTCAGCTGAGGCGGCTTCCGCCTGGGCGGCCTCGAGCTCGGTCGCCTCGAGCTCGGCTAGAGCACCCACGAGCTGAGCCCCGGCGGTCTGGGCCCGGCCGCCCGTCAGCGCGCCATAGGCCTCGATGAGGTCGCCGCCCAGCGTCACGAGGCGCGGGCGCCGGTTGAAGCGACGGGCGAGGGCGACGCCGTGCTCGAGCGTCTCGACGAACGCGGTGCCGCCGAGAAGCTGCCGCACCACCGCCCGGTAGCGCCCCTCGAAGCGGATCAGGCCGGTGACCAGGCCGAGGTAGCCTGGCTGCCCCTCGAGCTCGCCGTATCTCCCCTCCGTTCGGTCCTGGATGAGGTCGAGCGGCAAGAGGGTGACGCGGCCGCCCGAGCGCTTGAGCTGGTTCAGGACCTCCTGAGCGGTTTCGGCCGTGTCGACCACGACCTGCTCGGCTCGCCGTCCGAGCGCGCTGCCCAGCGCCGAGGCGTACTCGGGCGGCACGGCGATGAGGTCGGCGATGGAGCCGATCACCCCCGGGATGTTCGACTTGAGGGCGTGCCTGGGACCCTCGGCGTAACCCTGGCGGGCCCCGTGCGCGGCGCGAGCGCGGGTTGCGCCGCGAGCCAGCACCTGGGCTTGGGCGTGCAGGCGGGCGTGGTCGTTTTGCAAGGCGGCCGTCTCCTCTCGCGCCGCCTCGAGCGCACCCTGCAACCTGCTCACGCCGGCGCTGAGGGCGGCCCTTTCGGCCTCGAGCGCGCCCAGCTCGGCCTTGACGCGGGCCGCCCGGAGTTCGCCCAGACGCGCAACGGTCACCTCCCGCTCCTGGGCGAGTTGGCCGTGGCGGGTCTCGTAGGCGGTCACTGCCTGGGCGTCCGTGGCGGCCTGGCTTTGCAGCTCGGTGAAGGCCAGTCGCCCTTCCTCGAGCGCCGCCTTCAGCCTCTGCACCTCCCGGTGCGCTTTGTCATGCTGTCCGCTCTCCTCTGCGAAGCGCGCCTCGAGCGTGTCGAGGCGCGCTTTCGGTGCGACCGGCTCGAGGCGCGCCTTCAGGCGCGCGCTCTCCTCGCCGAGCCGGCGCTCTTCGCGCTCCTGCGCGGCCCGGCGCTCGAGCAGGTTTTGGGCGCGGGCCTCCGCCACCCGGAGATCGCCCTTGCGGGCCTCGGCCTGGGTGAGCCTTTCGCGGTAGCCGGCCTCTTGCAGGGCGACCGCCTGGCGCGATGTCTGCCAGGCCGACTGCGCGGCCAGGGTCTCCTCCTTGCCGGCCTCGAGTGCGGCTTTCAGCCTCTCGCCCTCGGTTCGCAACACCGCTACCTCGGCGCTCAGGCCCTGGCAGCGGCGCGTGGCCAGCGTGTAGCGAAGCTGCAAGACGCGAGCCCCGAGAGCGACAGCGCGCGCCGCCCGTTCGGCCTCGGCGCCGAGCTTGTCGAGCCCGCTCCTCAGCTCAACCAGCAGGTCGTCCAGTCGCTCGAGCTGCTCTCGCGCTGCCTCCAGGCGGGCCAGCGTCGCTTCGCGGCGGCCGCTCAGCCTGGCCACGCCGGTGGCCTCCTCGACGTAGCTGAGCAGCTTGCCGGGGTCGGCGACGAGCACCCCGCCGACCTCACCCTGACCGATCACCGAGAGCCCGCCGCGGCCCAGGCCGCTGCCGGCCAGCGCCTCCTCCACGTCCAGCAGCCGGGCCGCCTTGCCGCCCAGGAGGAGCTTGCCCTGGCCGTCGCGAAAGAGGCCGCGGCTGAGGTTGAGGGTCTTCCCCGGCATGTCTAAGCGCAAGGCCACCTCGGCGAAGTTGAGCCCGCGCTTACCCTCCGCCCCGTGGAAGATGAGGTCGGTCCTCTCCTCTGCCCGGTAGGCGCCCGCGCGGCCGCCGCCGGTAACCCAGCGCAAGCCGTCGATCACGTTGGACTTGCCCGAGCCGTTGGGCCCGACGATCGCGTTGATGCCTGGGCCGAACTCGAGGAGGACGCGGTCGCCAAAGCTCTTGAAGCCGAGGAGGGAGATCGAGGTGAGGCGCACCTCAGCAGTCTACCGCAGTTTCAGGGCAGGATTTTAAGGGATACCAAGTGAAAATAATCACGATTCCCCTCACCCGTGAAATTTCTATTGCTTTAAACCCCCTGCAAGGGCCCGCAAGACCTCCGCCCCCAGCTCGATTCCCCGGTAGTAGTTCACCAGATCGAACTTCTCGTTGGGCGAGTGGGCGCGGTCGCTCTCGAGACCCAGACCGAGCAGAATGACCTCGGCGCCCAGCAGCACCTGAAAGTCGCTGACCACGGGAATGGTGCCACCGCTCCGGGCGAACACCGTGGGCTTGCCGAAGACGCGCTCGTTGGCCGCACTGACGGCGCGCAGCGCGGGCGAGTCGAGCGGGGTCAGAACCGGCTTGCCGCCGTGCAGCTTGACGACCTCCACGCTCACCCCTTCCGGCGCCAACCCGCCGATATGCGCGGCGAGGAGGTCGGCGACGCGCTCGGGGTCCTGGTCGGGTACCAGCCGGCAGGACAGCTTGGCCATCGCTACAGCGGGGATCACCGTCTTGGCGCCCTCACCCTGAAAGCCGCCGGCGATCCCGTTGACGTCGAGGGTCGGCCGGGCCCAGAGGCGCTCCAGCAGGCTGGTGCCCGCCTCGCCCGGCGTGGCCGTGAGCCCCGCCTCCTCCCGAAACGCCGCCTCGTCGAAAGCGAGGGCGGCCATCCGCTCGCGCTCGCCCGGGCTCAGCTCGAGCACGTCGTCATAAAAGCCCGGCACGGCGACGCGGCCGCCGGCGTCCTTGAGCGCGGCGATGATCGTGCAGAGGGCGCCCACGGCGTTGGGCACGCCGCCGCCGTAGGCGCCCGAGTGAAGGTCATGCGCGGCGCCCCTCACGCGCAGCTCGAGGTAGCAGAGGCCCTTCAGCCCGTAGGTGATGGTCGGCGTGTCGGGCGCCATCATGGCACCGTCGGAAATCAAGACCACGTCCGCCGCGAGGCGCTCGCGCTCGCGCTCGATGAGCGGCGCCAGGTTGGGACTGCCGATCTCCTCCTCGCCCTCGATGAGGAACTTGAGGTTGACCGGGGGACGGCCTTCCGTGGCCAGGAGCGCCTCGAGCGCCTTGACGTGGGCGAAAAGCTGGCCCTTGTCGTCCGACGCGCCCCGCGCCACGATGAGCCCGTCCTCGAGCACGGGCGCAAACGGCGGCGAGCGCCACAGGTCCAGCGGCTCGGGCGGCTGCACGTCGTAGTGGCCGTAAACGAGGACGGTCGGCGCGCCGGGGGCGGCGCCGAAGGAGGCGAAGACGGCGGGGTGACCCGGCGTCTCGAGCAAGGCGACCTGGCCGCCGAGACGCCCGAACTCGTCAGCCAGAAAGTCCGCGGCGGCGCGCGCGTCGGCCCGGTGGCCGGGGTCGGCGCTGACCGAGGGGATGCGCAAAAAGGCAAAGAGCTCGTCGAGGTGACGCGCCCGCTGCGCCCTCAGATAATCGCCCAGCGCGCCTTTTGGGTTGGGGTCTCGAGAAACGGAGTTGTCGGTAGGGTCTTGGTTGCTGGGGTCTTGGTTGCTGGGGTCTGGGCTCATGGCCGCGAGTATACCGCGACTACGGCTAGCCCTCGCCGGAAACGCGAGCCTCGTCCGCGCCCTCGTCGGCGGGCGCATCGAGCGCGGCGGAAAGCTTGAGCAAGCGGTCACTGAGCCGCGACTGTAAAAAGGAGATACGCCCCTCCATCTGGTCTTGCAGCGTGTCGAGCGAGCGGCGCAGGCGGATGATCTCCTCGACACCGGCCAGATTGACGCCGAGCTCCTGGGTGAGGCGGCGAATCTCGCGGAGCTGCTCGATGTTGCGTTCCGAATAGAGCCGCGTCTTGCCCGAGGAACGCTGCGGCTCGATCAGCCCCTTGCGCTCGTAGAGGCGCAGGGTCTGCGGGTGCATATCGACAAGCTCGGCGGCCACGCTGATGACGTAGAGCGGGCGGTCCTTGGCGTCGAGATCGCGAACGTCCCGACCCTTGGCGTCGCCGTTTCCGGCGGCCAAGCCGCCCTCGGTCCCCTGGCTCTCTTTGGCTCCTTTGGTCATGCCAGCACTCTCCAAGACGAATCACCACGGCTCAATTCTCCACGGGGCATCAGCTCAGCATCTCCGCTACCCTGCGCAGCGCGCCGCGCCACAGGCCCACACGGACGCTGAAGATCAGGTCGCCGCCGGCCAGCCCCTGGCCGGTCAGGCGCAGGCGATCACCGTCCTTGCTGCCCGGCGGCACCCGCACGCTTACGCCGTAGCGCCGGGCTTCGGTTCCCCGCGCGGCCTCCTGGGGCAAGAGGGGCAGGTCGACATAGAGGTCGCCACCCTCAAGCGCGGCCCCGGCGGGCAAGGTGACGTCGATATGTACGTAGGCGTCGCCGGGGGGGTTGCCGGGGCCACCGAGGCCGCGAAGGCGCAGCTTGGCGCCCGGCGCCACACCCGCGGGCACGGTCACGTCCACCTCGGTCCCGGCACGCAGCACGCCCTCGCCGCCACAGTGCAAGCAGGCCGCTCCGCCCTCTCGGCCGCTGCCGCGACAGGCCGCGCAAAGGCTTGGCCCAGGCACGCGGACGCGGCGCTCGAGCCCGGCCCTCGCCTCCTCGAGGCCGAGGCGAAGGACCGTCTCGCGGTCCTCCCCCGGCAACAGGCCCGACTGCCGCATCAGTCCCGTCATCACGCCGAAGAGCGCCTGAAACATGATGCCGCCCTGCGCCCCAGCGCCCTGTACCCCGCCGCCCTGCGGCACCCCCTGCCAGCGTTCCCGGCTGATGTGGATGTCGGCCTCCCTGAAAAGCGTCTGCCAGTCGACCGTGCTGAAGTCCCCGGCGCGAAAGTCCGGCGCTCCGCCGCTCGCGGAGGCTACCTGGCCGAAGCGGTCATAGCGCGCCCTGGCCTCGGGGTCGCGGAGCGTGGCGTAGGCCTGGGAGATCTCCTTGAAGCGCTCCTCGGCCTGCTTGTCGCCGGGGTTGCGGTCGGGGTGGCAGTCGAGCGCCAGCTTGCGGTAGGCGGCCTTGATGCTGTCCGCGCCGGCTTGGCGGTCTACGCCCAGAAGCTCGTAAGGGTCGGTCGTCCTCGTCACTGTAGCCATGATACATTATCTGAGTCTGATCATGTTAGAAGAGCGCAAGCCTCGAGGAGGTAGGCAGGGGTCGGGTTGGGAGAGTACCCCCTGTCTTGTAATATGTGATTATTTTCACGATACTTCTGGTCGTGAAAATTTTGTCTCGCCTTCTTCATCCCGATGAACCCGCCTGGCCTTACACTGAGGCTGCACCATCGCGCTTAGAGTAAAGGCAAAGTTGTAAAGTCAAAGTTGGAGGAAAGTTCATGAAGGCGATCCCGACTGTAGCCCAAAAATCCTTGCTCACCGCCCTCCTGCTCACCCTGCTCAGCGCCTGCACCGTCTACTACGGGTCACCGCTCGAGCCCGCGACCCGCGCCGTCATCACCCGCTTCGTCCCGGACCGCGGCGAGGGGGCGGTCTACCGCCGCGGCCAGGCGATCAGCTTCACGCTGAGCAGCCAGCGAGACGGCTACCTGAGCCTGCTGGTCATCGACCCGGACGGCAGCCGCTACGCCATCGCCAGGAACCTGCCGGTGCGGGCGGGAAGCAACAGGCTGAGCGGCCCGACCCGCACCACGCGCTTCGCGGTGGTGCCGCCGGCGGGACCGCACTGGGTCCGCGCCTACTTCAGCGACCTGCCGCTGCCTGGGCACGGCGCCGGCTTCGGCTTCGACGTCGAGCGGGACCTGGCTCGCTACGCCTTCGCCGGCGCCGAGACGTCCTTCGTCTTGAGCCTGCGCTAGGGTCGTCCGTGCCGGGCGAGAGAGCGTCGAGGGCAATGATAAGGGCAATGCCGAATTGTCCTTATCATGGACCGCCCGCTACTCCCCCACCGACGCCTCTGCCACACCAGAACCCAGCGGGTTTACGCTACACTGAAACCAAGACACTAAAAAAGGAGGTTGGAACTCTTGGCAGGTCACAACAAATGGTCTCAGATCAAACGCAAAAAAGCGGTCAACGACAACAGGCGCGGAGCGATCATCAGCAAGCACATTCGCGCCGTCCAGGCCGCGGTCCGCACCGGCGGCAGCGGCGACCCGCAGGCCAACCTGGCGCTCAAGAACGCGCTCGCCGCGGCGAAGTCCGATACCGTCCCGCAGGATAACATCGACCGCGCCGTCGAGCGCGCCGCGGGCGGCGGCGAGGGCGGCGGCTTCGAGGAGGTCGTCTACGAGGGTTATGCACCCGGCGGCACCGCGCTCCTGATCGAGGCGCTGACCGACAACCGCAACCGCACCGTGGCCGATGTGCGCCACGTCCTCAGCAAGCACGGCGGCAACCTGTCGGGCTCCGTCGCCTGGCAGTTCGACCCCAAGGGCGTCATTGTGGTGGGAGACGCCAGCGAGCGCGTTCAGGAACTCGCCATCGAACTGGGCGCCGACGATCTCGAGATCGAGGAGGACACGCTGACCATCTACACCGAGCCGAGCCGGCTCTACGCGGTCGCCGAGGGCGTCTTGGCGGCCGGCCTCGAGCCCGAGGTCACCCAGCTCACCAAGAGGCCGCAAAACCCGGTCGAACCCTCGAGCGAGGACGCCGCCAAAGTCCTGCGCCTGCTCGAGGCCTTGGAAGACTTGGAGGACGTGCAGAACGTCTACACCACCGCGAACCTCGAGCAGGCAGCGGAACCGGCCTGAGCGGGCCGCCTGCTCGCGCCGCCGCCCCGGACGCAAGCGCACCAAGGCTCATGCTGCTGATCGTCATCGTGATCATCGGCATCCTGGCTGCGCTTTTCCTGCCGAACCTGCTCCAGGCCCGCGCCAGAGCGAATGATTCCGCGGCTCAGGCTCTCGCCCCTAACATGGCTACCGCTGCGGCCGCAGTGCAGCTAAAGCTGCCCTAAGGTGTTAGGACTGGTCTTTGGTAGCCGCCCAGAGCCCGCTCAAGAAGGTGAGCAACAGCAAGAGCTACATCATCACGCCACGGCCGCGCGACCACCTGCACCCCGATAGGTAAGCCCTCGGGCGATGTACCTCCTCGCACCACGGCACAGGGGTAGCCCGTCAAGCTGTAAGGCAGCGTGTAAGGGATACCACCTTCGGGCTCGCCGTGGCGAACAGCAGGTTGCTCAGCGACAGGCGTCAGAACGACGTCATAGCGCGCCATGAAGCGGATGAGGCAGCGCCGGAACCGGTCCCACTGGAAAAGGTGCTGCTCGACCTCCTCGTTGGACAGTGTCACCTCACCGTCAGGAGCCCACTTCTCCCAAGATTCCGATTCGGGGCGCTGCCAATAGGCGCGAGTAATCGCGTATGCCTCTTCGACTCTCTCAGGTAGCGCCTCTTCGGTTTCAAGGCCGAGGTTGGTCAGTGCTTGCGCTGCTCTCCTTACCGTCTCATCCGTCTCCAGCGTTGGCTTGGCGTGCTCGTGGCTCGTATAAAAGGCCACGCGCAGACGCTTCAAGTCAACTTCCCGCCAGTCACTGAGAGGCATAGGAATGACGCTGGCATCTTGCCAATCCATCCCACCCATAATGGGCAGAACGAGCGCTAGGTCTTCCACATAGCGCGCCATCGGTCCTATCGCTGTACGGGGATCACTCAAGGGGTTGATCCGCGGAAAGTGCCCCGTCAGAGGAATCCTACCAGTGCTAGGCTTAAGCCCCGCAATGCCACAGTTATGGGCAGGCTGGCGAATGCTCCCTCCTGAGTCACTCCCCAAACCCAACGGTGAACCTCCCGCCGCGATAATAGCGGCCTCACCACTGCTGCTATCCGCTGGCGTGTACTCGAGATTGTAGGGATTGTTGGTGCGCCCATAGACGGGATTGTTTACGACGTTGGTCTTGCCGAGAAAGATGCCGCCTGCCTGACGCAATCGCGACACGACTGTAGCATCATGCTTAGAGACATACTGCCTATGCCTCTCTTCGCCCGCCGTGCATACCACTCCCCTCGTCTCAATCCAGTCCTTGACGGTGAAGGGAAGACCATGCAGGGGACCGGTGAGGTCTCCCCTAGCGAGTACTTCATCAGCTTGCTTCGCCTCGTGTAGGGCGGTATCCGCCGCAAGTTGAACCACGGCATTGAGGCTAGGGTTCACCGCCTCAATCCGCTCCAGGTGAGCTTCGACAACCTCAACTGAGGAGAGTTCCCTAGAGCGGATAACTTCAGCGAGTGAGGTCGCGGGAGCAAACGTAAGATCTTGCCCAAGACGCACACGCAGATTATTGCACGTTCAACAGCTCATCCTAGCCAACAGCATTAACATTTGCATTACCCACGCCAAAAAGAGTAAGCCCGGCAAATGCCAGGCTTCGTGTTTGTGTCTCTCACAGCTTTTTGTTTGGTAGGCGCGGGCAGGATTGAACTGCCGACCTCTACAGTGTCAATGTAGCGCTCTCCCACTGAGCTACGCGCCTGTGCAGCTTATTTCCGCCTCGACTGCTCGAGCGGTGGTGGAGGCGCCGGCCGGACTCGAACCGGCGATGGAGGTTTTGCAGACCTCTGCCTTACCGCTTGGCTACGGCGCCGCTTATCATTCATGCTAAGCGCTCTCGGCGAAGCGTCAGTGAGAATAGCACGTGTCTTGAAGAGCTGTCAACGCCCCGTGACGCCAAGCAGCAATTGGAAGTGGACGTTTCATGAGAGACCAACCTCCACTCCCCTTGCTGTTCTTCAGACACACTGCCCACCACGGATTTCCTAAAGATGAGGCCGCTCGAAGCAGGCGCGATCACAGCGCGTGCTAGACGAGGCGCTGATGGCTCCAAAGAGAGGCGAACATCACATCATGTACTATATTTCACGATACCCCCTGCTCGTGAATGTTTTATTTCACCTTGTCGTTACCTCTGTTCCTACCACTCCCACAGATCTTTTGGGTGGCTCACAAAACTCGCCCACAAGAGGAGGGCGCTCAGCTGGGGGAGGATCACCTGGGCTTGCCCTTGTACCGCCACTTTTGTATACTGCTCCTTGCTGCCCCCTGGGGCAGGGAACGGGGCGTGGCGCAGTCTGGTAGCGCACCTGCTTTGGGAGCAGGGGGTCGTTGGTTCGAATCCAGCCGCCCCGACCATCAGCTGGAGGTGTCATGTAAGGCATAGCCGATACCTTTAGTGTACGCGGGAGTAACTCAGTTGGTAGAGTGACAGCCTTCCAAGCTGTATGTCGCGAGTTCGAATCTCGTCTCCCGCTCCACTTTGGAGATAAGCATCCCTCGGATGAGAGAGGCTTGCCTCCAATGCAAGCGCTTGTAGCTCAGTTGGATAGAGCAGTCGCCTTCTAAGCGATAGGTCGAGGGTTCGAGTCCTTCCAAGCGCGCCAGTTTAACGACGCCACCGCGCGATTGGTGGTAGAATCAGACGTGTATGGTGGGCGTAGCTCAGCAGGTTAGAGCATCGGATTGTGGTTCCGAGGGTCGAGGGTTCAAATCCCTTCGTCCACCCCAACAAAACCTTACGGGTATCGTCTATAATCCATAGATGATACCTTTAAGTATGCGAGGATGGCGGAACTGGTAGACGCGCCAGACTTAGGATCTGGTCCCTTCGGGGGTGTGGGTTCAAGTCCCATTCCTCGCACCATTCCCTCCCCGGCCATACCCGGGGAGCTCCTTTTGAGGCGAGCCCTGCGCGCGGCGAGCCTGCCGGGTTAGACTGGGCTGTTTTCGCCGGCGCCCGGCAGATTGCCTGGAGCGTCCTGGGCAGGTTTCACGGTTATAACAGATCACAATGGAGAGAACGCAATGGAAAGAAATGTGCAGGCAAAAATCATCGAGCGAGAGGCGGTAAGCGCGCGGATCGAGGTGCAGGTACCGGCGGATGAGGTCCAAAAGGCCTACGCGGGCATCTACCGCTCGCTGGCCCAACAGGTGAGGGTGGACGGCTTTAGGCCGGGCAAGGCGCCCAGGCGCGTGCTCGAGGCTAGAATCGGCAAGGAGAGCATCGACGAGGAGGTACGCGAAGCGCTCATCAAGCACTTCTACCCACCGGCGGCTCACGACTTGGGCCTTAACCCGGTTCACGCCACCGTGGACGCGGGCCAGCCCGTCGAGGGCGAGGCCTTTACCTTCCTGGTGGCCTTGGAGCTCTATCCGGAGGTCGCGCTCGCCGACATGGACGAGATCGTCATCGACACCGAGGTGCCGGCCCTCAGCGACGCGCAGCTTAGCGAGACGATCGAGGCGATCCGCCGCGACCGGGCGACGCTGGTTCCCGTAGACCGCCCGGTAGAGCCAGGCGACTACCTGAGCGTCGAGTCGCTCAGCGAGGGCGGCGAGTCGAGCGGCAACACCATGCCGCTCGACCTGGAAAATATCGACGACGACCTGGCCGAAGGCTTTATCGGCAAGGAGATCGGTGACCTGGTCGAGCTCAAGATCCCGCACAACCACCCCTTGGGGGAAGGCGACCCCGAGGAGCACGTGACGGTCCTCAAGGTGAGGGTCCTCGACGTCAAGGGCAAGGAGAAGCCGGAAGTGGACGACGACCTCGCCAAGACGCTCGGCTTCGCGAGCTGGCAAGAGGCTGAGACGAACATCCGCAAGAACCTGCAAGACAGGCTGGACGCCCAGGGCTTTGAGGAGCAGCAGGAAGAATTCGTCGGCAAGCTCGTCGAGACGAGCGAGGTGGCGTTGCCAAAGAGCCTGGTGAGCAGGCAGCAAGACGCTCTGCGAGCCCGCTTCGACGAGGATCTGAAGCGGCGCGGCGCCAGCCTGGAGACGTATCTGGACAGCCTCGAAGCGGAGCAACAACAGGCTCTCGAGGCCGAGCTTCTGGAGAACGCGAAGAGGCAGGTCAAGCGCGACCTCGTTTTGGAAAGGCTGCTCGAGACGCGCAAGCCCGCGCTGAGCGAGGCGGACTTCAGGCGCGCGCTCGAGGCCCTGGCCGAGAGCCGCCGGGTCAACCTCGTTCAGCTTCGCAAGGAACTCGGCGAAGCGGGCCTGAGCAACTACCGCTACCTGCTCATGCGCGAAAGTGCCGTCAGGGACGCGGTCAAGGCGCGCCTGCAGGGCACCGCCGCCACCGAGCCGCTCGAGGAAGAGGGCGGCGCAACGCCGGCGAACGAGGCGTGAAGAGGTGGGACGTTTGGCTTCGGGAAAACCCAGGCCATGCTAGAGTGACGCGAGGGCGAGCACATCATCGGGAGGGTCGATGCCTTTAGTTCCGTACGTGATTGAACAAACGAGCCGCGGCGAGCGCGTCTACGACGTGTACAGCCGCCTCTTGAAGGAACGCATTATCTTTCTGGGCTCGCCCATCGACTCCGAAGTCGCCAACGTCATCGTGGCGCAGTTGCTCCTGCTCGACTCGCAGTCGCACGAGCGCGAGATCCAGATCTTTATCAACAGCCCCGGCGGTCAGGTGGACGCCGGGCTGGCCATCTACGACACCATGCGCTTCGTGCAGGCGCCGGTGCGCACCATCTGCGTGGGCTTGGCGGCCTCGATGGGCGCGCTCTTGCTCATGGCCGGGACGCACGGCCAGCGCTCGGCCCTGCCGCACTCGAGGGTGATGATCCACCAGCCGCTGCTCTACGGCGGCGGCCTCTCGGGCCAGGTGAGCGACATCGAGATCGAAGCGCGCGAGCTGCTGCGCAACAAGCAAACCTTGAACCGCATCATGGCCCACCACTCGGGCAAGCCGATGGAACAGATCGCCAAGGACTCCGACCGCAACTACTGGATGACCGCCGACGAGGCCAAGGACTACGGTCTGATCGATCAGGTCATCTTGCCGCACGACGGTTTCGAGGCGCCGAACGAAAAGGCGCTAGAGTGATGGCGCAGGCGCGCTGTAACTTCTGCGGGCGCTCGCACGCCGAGGTCCGGCATCTGGTGGCGGCCGAGAACGGCATGGCGCACATTTGCGGCGACTGCATCGTGCGCATCTCCGAGGTGCTGTCCAAGGCGACCATCCGCGACTCGGGCCTCTCGCGCGTGCCCAGCCCGCGCGAGATCAAGATGCAACTCGATGGCTACGTCATCGAGCAGGACGAGGCGAAAAAGACCCTGGCGGTGGCGGTCTACAACCACTACCGCCGCCTGCAACACCCCAAGGCCGAGCTGCAAAAGGCCAACATCCTGATGCTGGGGCCGACCGGCACCGGCAAGACGCTCCTCGCCGAGACCTTGGCGCGGACCCTGCAGGTGCCCTTCGCCATCGCCGACGCCACCACCCTGACCGAAGCCGGTTACGTGGGCGACGACGTCGAAAACATCATCGTGCGGCTTCTGCAAGTGGCCGACTACGACGTCGAAGCGGCCGAGCGCGGCATCATCTACATCGACGAGATCGACAAGATCGCGCGCAAGTCCGAGGGCGCCAGCATCACCCGCGACGTCTCGGGCGAGGGCGTGCAGCAGGCGCTTCTTAAGATCATCGAGGGCACCGTGACGCAAGTGCCCCCCCAGGGCGGCCGCAAGCACCCCCATCAGGAGCTCATCGCCGTCGATACCCGCAACATCCTGTTTATCTGCGGGGGCGCCTTTGAGGGCGTCGATACAATCGTCGGCAACCGCACCGACACCGCTCGAGTGGGTTTCGACGCGGCCAGACCGCCCGCGGCGGAAGCGCCGCGGGTGCTGCCCGAGGACCTGGTCAAGTTCGGCCTGATTCCCGAACTCATCGGCCGCCTGACGGTCAGCGTCCAGCTCAAGGAGCTCAGCCAGGAGGCGCTCGTGCGCGTCCTGACGCAGCCCAAGAACGCGCTGCTCAAGCAGTACCGCGCGCTCTTCGACTTAGAGGGCACCGAACTCCTCTTCACCGAGGCGGCGCTCGAGGAGGTCGCCGCTCGCGCGCTCACCCAGGGCACCGGCGCCCGCGGCCTGCGCTCGGTGCTGGAAAAGTCGCTGCTCGAGCTGATGTACGAGGTGCCCGACAGCGGCATCACCGGCCTGGTCATCGACGTCGACAGCCTGGACCGGCCCGACCTGGTCCTGCGGGAGGCGCAGCGGCGCAAGACGGCCTGAAACTCTGCCCAGGCGCTCGGCCTTGACAAGGCCGAGCGACAGTGCCACGTCCATCGCGATTCTCCCGTGTTGACTTCCTGCCGGAGACACTTTTCTGAGCTCTCCCCTCACCAGTTCATGGCGAAAGCCGTCGTCCGGCAGGCTGAAGAGGTCGTCGGCTGTTACCATGGCTTCCCTGGTGGTCATCGGACAACCTCCGTCGTGAGGGGGCTCGGCTCGCCCTCAGACCGCCAGGGGACGGCTGGCGGCGATAGCCACCTCGAGGCGCCCTGCGGCGTCGTCAAGCGTCGAGCAGTCGAGGCCGCGGCCCAGACTGAAGCGGACGCTCGCCTTGGCTCGGTCGCGCGGCAGGCCCATCGCCAGGAGCACGTGGCTGGGCTCTACGGTCCCTGCCGCGCAGGCCGAGCCGGCGCTGGCGTAGACGCCCAGGCGGTCCAAATTCATGAGCAGCGCCTCACCGTCCGCGCCCGCTATACTCACGCTGACGTGCTTGGGGCAGCGGGGCGCGTCAGAGGCGTTGACCGTCACGCCCGGCAACGAGCGAAGCCGGTCCTCGAAGTGGCGCTGCAAGGCGGCGAGCTCGGTGTAGTCCGCTTCGCACGCCGCCGCGGCGCGCTGCGCCGCGCGGCCCATGCCGACGACGGCCGGGGTATTGAGCGTGCCCGCGCGCAGGCCGCGCTCCTGCTCGCCGCCGGTGAGCAAGGGCGGGAGCGTAAGGCCGCGCCTGATATAGAGCACCCCCACGCCCTTGGGACCGTAGACCTTGTGGCCCGACAGGGTCAGCAGGTCGGCGCCGAGTCGCTTTACATCGACAGCCAGAAGGCCAAAGGCCTGGACCGCGTCGCAAAGAAGCAGAGCGCCGGCCCCGTGAGCGATTTCGGCCATCCGGGCGACGTCGGTGACGACGCCGGTCTCGTTGTTGACGTACATCAGCGCTATCAGCGCGGTGTCCTCGCGCAGCACCTCCCGGAGGCTCTCCGGGCTGATCTCGCCCTTGTCGTTCGGCGACAGGTAGGTGACGGGATGCCCGTCACCCTCGAGCGCCCGGACGGTCGTTAACACCGCCGAGTGCTCGAGCAGGCTGGTGACGATGTGGCCGCCGGGGTTAAGACGCGTCGCCGCGCGCAGGGCGTGGTTGTCGGCCTCGGTCGCGCCCGAGGTAAACAGAATCTCGCGCGGCGACGCGCCGATGGCCGCCGCCACCCTCTCACGGGCTTCCTCTACGGCGCGCCGCGCGCGGCGGCCGGGCGCGTGCAGGCTCGAGGGGTTGGCGAAGTGCTCCTCCAAGAAGGGCCGCATCGCGGCGAAGACCTCGGGGTCCAAGGGCGTCGTCGCCGCGTAGTCGAGGTAGATGGGGGAGCTGCCCACGGCGAGCGTCTCAGACCTGGTGCCGCGAGAAGGCGGCGGGCAGCGGCTCGAGCTGCAAGAGGCGCCGCTCCTTGACCAGGTCGGCCAGGGTGGTGTCGGCCAGAACGCCTCGCACCGCCAGATCCACCCGCCGCCATAGCCCCTCGGTCGAGCACCGGCCGGTGTGGTCGCAGCTAGCGGCGTCGTCGATGCAGGCTACCGGCGCGACGCTGCCCTCCATCAGCTCGACGACCTCCAAGGCGGCGATCTCGTTCATCGGCCGGGCCAGACGGTAGCCGCCCTGGGCGCCCCGCACCGAATCGACGAGGCCATGCCGGCGCAGGACGGCGACGATCTGCTCCAAGTAGTGCTGGCTGATGCCCTGCCGCTCCGAGACGCTCTTCAAGCTGACCAGCTCGTCACCCGAGAGGGCGATCTCGACGAGCGCGCGCATGCCGTACTGTGACCGGGTCGATACCCACATAGCGTCTCCCTCACCCGTTCAATTCCGGGTCATGTATAGGGATTATAAAAGTTTCAGGCGGCAAGGTCAACGCGGGCTGGACGGTATAAGAGTTCTCAGCCCTGCGCCAGCGTGGACAGGAACTCGGCATTGCTCTTGGTACGGTTGAGCCGCGACAGCAGCATGTCCATCGCCTCGGCCGGGTCCATGTCGGAAATGACCTTGCGCAAGAGCCACATCTTGGCGAGGATCTCCTCGCCGAGCAGGAGTTCCTCGCGGCGCGTGCCTGACTTCAAGATGTCGATGGCCGGGAAGATGCGGCGCTCCTCGAGCCGGCGCGACAGGTGCAGCTCCATGTTGCCGGTGCCCTTGAACTCCTCGAAGATTACGTCGTCCATGCGCGAGCCCGTCTCGACCAGCGCGGTCGCCAAGATGGTCAAGGAGCCGCCGCCGCGGATGTTGCGGGCCGCACCCAAAAAGCGCTTGGGCCAGTGGAGCGCCGAAGAGTCGAGACCGCCCGAGAGCGTGCGCCCCGTGGGCGGGGTAACCAGGTTGTTGGCCCTAGCCAAACGGGTGATCGAGTCGAGCAGGATCATCACGTGGCCGCCGTCCTCGACGATGCGGCGCGAACGCTCGTGGACGAACTCGGCGACGCGGATGTGGTTGGCGGGCGGCTCGTCAAAGGTGCTGGCCACCACCTCGACGCCCGAGACCGACTCGCGGAAGTCGGTGACCTCCTCGGGCCGCTCGTCGACCAGCAGAACGAAGACCTTGACGTCGGGCTCATTGGTGACGACCGAATAGGCCACTTTTTTGAGCAGCGTCGTCTTGCCGGCCTTGGGCGGCGCCACGATGAGCCCGCGCTGGCCGCGCCCGATGGGCGCCAAGAGGTCGATCACGCGCGCGGCCACGTCATTTTGCGCGGTCTCGAGCGTGAAGCGGCGGTCGGGAAACTGGGGGGTGAGGTCGTCGAAGCGGGGCCGGCGCGCCGCCTGGTAGGGATCGACGTCGTTGACGGCCTCGACCCGGATCAGGGTGCCGTAGCGCTCGTTGTCGCGGGGCCGGCGCGCCTTGCCGAGGATGTAGTCGCCGGTGCGGAGCCGAAACTGCTTGATGAGGCCCGCCGAGACGATCACCGAGCGGGTCTCGGTCTGGAGCAGCGACTCCTGCAAAAAGCCGTAGCCGTCCGAGCTTATCTCCAGGTAGCCCGTGACCAGTTTGAGCCCTTCGGCTTCAGCGCCGCGCTCCAAGATCGCCAGGGCGAGCTGGTTCTTGCTCATCTGACGGTAGTCGTCCAAGCCGACCTCCTTGGCGAGCAGGTGAAGCTCGGGCAGGATCTTGGCCTGAAGTTCGCGATAGTTGGGACCGACCTTGCGCGGCCCGCGGTTGCGGCCCCCAGGCTGGCCGCCGCCAGTCTGGCCACCGCCGGCCTGGCCACCCTTGCCACGGCCGGGCTGGTTGCGGGAGCCGTCATCGCCGGCTCCGTCCGGCTTGCCCCTGGGCGCGGGCTCGCCGCCGAGAGCTTCTATCCCGGGCGGCCCCCCGTCCGGCAGGCGAGGCAAGGCGATGTCCGCCTCGGCGCCAGCGCTCACCGTCTCGGCAAGCTCTGGCGCGTCCTGGGGCGGATCGTCCTGGCTTACGGCGTCGGCGACAGGGGTTTTCTTCCGGCCGCTGCCCTTGGGACGGCCGCGGCGCTTCGGCGGCGCCGGTTCCAGCGCTTCACTCGGCTCGAGACCGGCTTCGCTCGCCTGGACGGGTCTGTCCATCACCTCGACCGCGTCCGCGTCCACCTTTTTTCTCGGCCTCGGGCTCATCCTACTCTCTCCATCTGCTCTTTGGCCTCCTCTTTGACCTTGTCATGGTCTTTCAAAAAGCTCTCGAGCCCGGCGTCGGTGAGCGGGTGCTTGACCATGCTCTTGAGCACCTTGGCGGGCATGGTGGCGATGTCCGCGCCGGCCAGCGCGGCCCGGGTGACGTGGCCGCCATGGCGGATGCTGGCCGCTAAGATCTTGGTCTCATAATCGTGGATCCCGAACACGTCGGCGATCTCGCCGATCAGCTCCATGCCGTCCTGGTTGATGTCGTCCAAGCGGCCGACAAAGGGGCTGACGCACCAAGCGCCCGCGTGCGCGGCCAAGATGGCCTGGTTGGTGCTGAAGCAGAGCGTCACGTTGACCTTGACGCCGTCGCCCGCAAGCGCGCGGCAGGCGGTGAGCCCGGCGGGGATGAGCGGCACCTTGACGACGACGTTGTCGGCGATGCGGGCGAGTTCGCGGCCTTCTTTGATCATCTCCTGAGCGTCTACGGAGACGACCTCGGCCGATACCGGGCCGGGGACGAGCTCGCTGATCTCGGCGATCACCTCCTCGATGTTGCGCCCCGCGCGCGCGATCAGGCTGGGGTTGGTGGTGACGCCGCCCAGGACGCCCCAGGCGGCAAGCTCGCGTATTTCGCTGATGTCGGCGGTGTCTAGATATAGATCCATGTCTGTAGCTCCTAAACTGTTGTACTCTAAACCCTTGTGCTCTAAACCCATGGTCGAGGCCGGTAGCCTTCGTTCGTTGACGGCTTGATGGTTGTCATTTTGTCATTATGGTTGTCATTGCCTCGCTCGTCGCCCTATTCTTTAACCGTATCCTTTAAGCGTATCCTTGAAGCGTATCCTTGCATAGTGATCCAGATTGGTCGACTGTACATTGATTCGGCATAAGCTCCACGGGCCAAGCATTCTGTTCGAAGGTTCCGACTCTCGCGCAGCGGTCTGGGCGCGGCTCAGCGCGCCTCTGCCGAAATCCACCACTTGTCTCAATACTTCTCAATCAGTCTTAACACGATCAGTATACAGCTTGGCTTGTGCGTGGTGGGTTTTCGTCAGCTTGACTTTGGGCGAAACCGACTGCTAATGTCTAGTATATGCAGGTTTTGCCCGGCTTGTAAAGGCGCCCTGCAGCCAAAGGCGACGACGGGAACGAGTAGCCGCGCGCAAGGTGAGCAGCGAGCCGACGACGGTGCGAGGTCGGCGACGAGCCGCAGCGAAAATCCTCCCCGAGCCGCGCGGTGAACGGCCCCTGGTTCCGGGCCCAGTAGCCGGCGCCGCGCGCCGCGCGTCATAGCGGCCTACTCTCCCCGCCCGGGGGCAGTGATGGAGGTCGGCTCCGCAAGGGGTCGGTGAAATTGGGTGGTACCACGCGACAGCGTCCCAATGCGATGAGGCATGTGGGGCGTTTTTCGATGGTTTTTCGGTGGTTCGTGGTCTTCGCGGAGGTGACCATGCTGGATAAAGGGCTGGATAAAGACAAGGCGGCAAAAACCGCAGCGATGTTCGACGAGGTCAAGGCGGCGGTGAGCTTTCCCGAGCTCGAGGCCGGGGTCATCCGGTTCTGGCGCGACAACGACATCTTTCGCAAGTCGCTCGCCAAGGAAGCGACGGCGGGCGACTACATCTTCTACGAAGGACCGCCCACGGCCAACGGCAGGCCGGGCGTCCACCACGTGATTTCTCGCGCCTTTAAGGACCTCTTTCCAAGGTATAAGACGATGCGGGGCTATAGGGTCGGGCGCAAGGGCGGCTGGGACACGCACGGCCTGCCGGTCGAAATCGAAGTCGAGAAGAAGCTCGGCTTTAAGGGCAAAGGAGACATCGAGGCCTACGGCATCGCCGAGTTTAATAAGCTCGCCAAGGCCTCGGCCTTTGAGTACATCCAGGAGTGGAACCAGATGACCGAGCGCATCGGCTTCTGGCTCGACTTAGAGAAACCTTATATCACCTATGAAAACGGCTACATCGAGTCCTGCTGGTGGGTGATGAAGTCGCTTTACGACCGGGACCTCCTCTTTGAGGACTACAAGGTGACCATGCACTGCCCGCGCTGCAACACCAGCCTGGCCGACCACGAGGTCTCGCAGGGTTACCAGGACGACGTCAGCGACCCCTCGGTCTGGCCCAAGTTCTCGGCGCGGCGCGAGAGCCTGCTCGAGAAAGGGCTGGTGGAGGGGGGCGAGACGCGGCCTGTCTACGTGCTCGCCTGGACGACGACACCCTGGACGCTCCCCGCCAACACCGCCCTGGCCGTCAAGGGTGACGCCGACTACAGCCTGGTAGAGGCCCCGAGGAGCCACGGCAAAGAGGAGAAGGACCTGTATATCCTCGCCTCCGACCTCGCCGAGAACGTCTTCGCTGAGGACGGCTACGCGGTGCTCAAGACGTTTAAGGGAGCAGACTTGATCGGCCTGAGCTACGATCCGGTCTTGGCGGGCCGCGTTCCCGCCAGCGAGGACCTGAACACGGGCTTTCGGGTTATCGCCGACGACTTCGTCAGCTTGGGCGACGGCACCGGCGTGGTGCACATCGCGCCCGCCTACGGCGACCTGGAGGTCGGCCGCGCCCACGGCCTGCCCACGCTCTTTTCCGTGGACCTGACGGGCAGGGTCTACGCCGAGGTGAAGGTGCCTGGCGATACCTCCGAGAGCGGCCCCTACAGCGGCGTCTTCTTTAAAGAAGCCGACGGAGCCATCGCCAGGGACCTCATGGCCAGAGGCCTCCTCTACCGCGAGAGCAGGATAAAGCACACTTACCCCTTCTGCTGGCGCTGCGGCACGCCGCTGCTCTTTTACGCCAAGAGCGCCTGGTACATCCGCACCACCGCCGTCAAGGACAAGCTCCTAGCAAACAACCAGGCCGTCCACTGGTATCCCGAGCACGTCAGGGACGGCCGCTTCGGACGCTGGCTCGAGAACAACGTGGACTGGTCCTTGTCGCGCGAGCGCTACTGGGGTGCGCCGCTGCCCATCTGGGTGAGCGAGGACGGCCAGGAGCGGATCTGCGTGGGCAGCGTGAAGGAGCTTTCGGAACTCAGCGGCCAGGACCTCTCGGCACTCGAGCTGCACCGGCCTTACGTCGACGAGGTCACCTTCGAGCGGGGCGGCAAAAGGTTCAGGCGTCTGCCCTACACCGTCGACGTGTGGTTCGAGTCGGGGGCCATGCCCTACGCGCAGTGGCACTACCCCTTTGAAAACGAGGCCGCCCTGGCGAAGAACTTCCCCGCCGACTTCATCTGCGAGGCCGTCGACCAGACGCGCGGCTGGTTCTACTCCTTGCACGCGCTGGCCACGCTGCTTACCGATAGCGGCGATAACGCGGGTGCGCGCCAGCCGGGGGTCTTGGCCGAAAGGGGCGTCGCCGCGGACAGCCCGGCCTTTAAAAACGTGATCGTGCTCGGCCATATCACCGACGAAAAGGGCGAGAAGATGAGCAAGTCCAAGGGCAACACCGTCGACCCCTGGACGGTCCTGGACGCCCAGGGCGCCGACGCGCTCAGGTGGTACCTCTACGCCTCGAGCCCGCCCGGCGCCACCAAGCGCTTTTCGCAGGGCCTCGTCGACGAGACCCTGCGCGACTTCTTCCTGACGCTGTGGAACTCCTACGCCTTCTTCGTGCTCTACGCCAACCTGGACAGGCCTGAGCTGAGGCGTGGCGTTGCGGTCGCCGAGCGGCCCGAGATTGATCGCTGGTTGGCGGCCAAACTCAGCAACTTGATCATGACGGTCACCGCCAGCCTGGATGGCTACGACCCCACCAGCGCCAGCCGGAGCGTGCGCGACTTCGTGGTGGAGGACCTGTCGAACTGGTACGTGAGGCGCAACCGCCGCCGCTTCTGGAAGTCAGAGAGCGACAGCGACAAGCTCGCCGCCTACACCACCCTCTACGAGGCGCTGGTGACAGTCGCCAAACTCATCGCGCCGATGGCACCCTTCGTCGCCGAGGTCCTCTACCGCAACCTGGTAGTGAGGATCGACCCGGACGCGCCCGAGTCGGTACACCTGGCAAGCTGGCCCGCGGCGGACCCGGCGCTCGTCGATGAAAACCTGCTGCGCGACATGAACGCCTTGCAGAGGGTGGTCGAACTGGGCCGCGGCGCGCGGGCGGCGGCGAGCATGAAGACGCGTCAGCCGCTCCCCGAAGTGCTGGTGCGGGTGCGCTCGGCGGACGAGCTGGAGGGCTTGAAGCGGCTCGAGGACCAGCTCAAGGAGGAGCTCAACGTCAAGAGGGTCAGCTATCTAGACGTCACGGCGGACTTCGTCGACTACAGCGTCAAGCCGAACCTGCCACTCGTGGGCAAGCGCCTCGGCAGGCTCATCCCCGAGCTCAAGCGAGCGCTCGCCGAGGTCGACGGCAGAGAGATCGCCCGCAACATCCGCAGCGGTAGGGAGACGGTGCTTACTCTCGGCGGCGAGCCCTATACCTTCGAGCCGGAGGCCTTTCTGATCGACGCCAAGAGCCCGGAGGGCTATGCGGCCTTGGAGGAGCGCGGCTACTTGGCGGCCTTGAGTACCCAACTCAGCCCGGAACTCGTGCAGGAGGGGCTGGCGCGCGACGTGATCCGCCTGGTGCAGAACGCCCGCAAGAACGCTTCGCTCGAGGTCTCCGACACCATTCACCTGGGGCTGGAAACGTCGGGGGAGCTTTTGGAGGCGCTAAGGGCGCACCTGAGCACTGTCAAGAACGAGGTGCTGGCCGAGGAGGTCGGCTTTGACGGGCTCGAGGACGCGCTCCATGAGGAGCGGGCGGAGCTCGAGGGGACGGCCATCACCATCAGCCTCAAAAAGGCGCCAGGAAGCGCGGCGGCCTCGGCTTGACCGCCGTAGCGGGCGCTCCGAACCTCACGGGCCGCCCTCGCTGCTCGTGAGGGCGGCCCCTCAGCGACGCGGTGCGGAGTTTGGTTTAGCTCACGTATAGATTCCACTTTTGGAGCTCAGGTTAGAATGACGCCAAGGGAGCGCATATCCCTAAATCATCTGTTCTCAAGGAGGCAGCTATGAAAGTCGGCATCAACGGGTTTGGCCGCATCGGCCGTCAGGTCTTTCGCATCCTGCACGAGCGTGGCATCCATGTCGCCGCCATCAACGACCTCACCGACATCGCGACCAACGCCCACCTGCTCAAGTACGACTCGAGCTACGGCAAGTTCAAGGGCGAGATCGAAGCGGGCGAAGACGCCCTCATCGTCGACGGCAAGCGCGTTTCCGTCCTCAGCGAAAAGGATCCCGCCGCGCTGCCTTGGGGCGACCTCGGCGTGGACGTGGTCATCGAGTCCACCGGCATCTTCACCAAGCGCGAGGGCGCCGCCAAGCACCTGACGGCCGGCGCCAAGAAGGTGGTCATCTCCGCGCCGTCGGGAGACCCCGACTTCGACATCATGCTGGGCGTCAACGAGGAGCAGTACGACGCCGCAAGGCACGACGTGCTCTCCAACGCCTCATGCACGACCAACTCGCTGGCCGCGGTGATGAAGGTTTTGGACGAGACCTTTGGCGTCGAGCAGTCGATGATGACCACCATCCACTCCTACACCAACGACCAGCGCATTTTAGACCTCGTCCATAGCGACCTGAGAAGGGCGCGGGCGGCGGCGGTCAACATCATCCCCACCACCACGGGCGCGGCCAAGGCCGTAGGCCGGGTCCTGCCGCAGTTCAAGGACAACTTCGACGGCGTCGCCGTGCGCGTGCCCACGCCGACGGGCTCGCTTTCGGACATCACCGCCATCTTAAGGCGCGAGGTCAGCGCCGAAGAGGTCAACGCCGCGCTCAGGGAGGCGGCCGACGGCCCCCTCCGGGGCATCGTCGAGTACAGCGACGAGGAGCTGGTGTCTTCCGACATCGTCGGCAACCCGCACTCGGCCATCATCGACTCGCTGATGACCAAAGCGATGGGCAAGATGGTCAAGATCTTCTCCTGGTACGACAACGAGTGGGGCTACGCCAACAGGCTGGCCGACGTGGTCGAACTGGTCGGCAAGAAGCTCTAAGAGACACGAAAGCGCTCTAAAGACATATGCTCGACGCAGTCATCTTCGAGCCTCTGCTTTCCGTGCTATATTGACAACGCTGGCGAGATTGGGTCGGCGGGATTGGGCTGGCGGGATCGGCATGAGCACCGGCAGATCACGGCGCAGTTTGCGGCGGCGCGTCGCGGAGCGCCTCACGCGGTGTGATTGGTCTGAGTTTCTGGCTTTGGCGGAGGCATATGGCTTCGAGCTGAAGATCGGCAAGGGTAGTCGCCGTAAACTGATTCACGACAGTGGCGTCGTCGTGAGCGTGCATGAGCCGCATCCTCGGAAGCGGCCCGTCCACCCCGAAGCCGCAAAGGCACTGTTGCGCGCGACCGCCGACCTGGAGGAAAATCATGAAGATCAACCTTGAGGTCACCTACCATCCTGAATACGAGGGGAAATTCGAACCCTACCTCGCCCGGGTGCTCGACTATCCTGAGCTTCAGGGATACGGGATGAGCCCCGAGGAGGCAATTGGCGACGCCCTGGCTTTTCTCGAGGAGCATTTAGGGCGCAAACTCCAAGTGCTAAGGGAGGACGTTCAGCTCGAGCTTGCGGGATAACCAGCACTCGAGTCCAGCTAGGGCTCGAGGCCTCTCGCCAAAAGCTGGTTGCCCATGGTCCGAACCGCACGCTGCTAGGAGCTGCGGTAGCAACCACGGGCGGTTTTAAGGAACACTAACCGCTGTAGCCAGTAGTACCCGCACTAGTCCTTGGTCCTTGGCTAAGGACCAAGGACTAGTGGCCCTACACTAAGGAGCTGTGATGAGCCTGCGAACCCTCGACAGTCTGGAGTTTAGCGGCAAACGCGCCCTGGTGCGCGTGGACTTCAACGTTCCCCTGGGGGACGGTGCGGTCGCCGACGACAGCCGCATCCGGGCGGCCTTGCCGACGATAGCGAGGCTGCTCGAGCGGGGCGCCACCGTCGTGTTGATGAGCCACTTGGGCCGGCCCAAAGGGCCCGAGGACAAGTACCGCTTGGGACCCGTAGCCGAGCGCCTGAGCCAACTCTTGAACCGCGAGGTCCGCTACCAGGCCGGCGACGGCCCCGCCAGCCGGGAGGCGGGAAAGTTCGTCGAGGAGGCACCCCGGGGCAGCGTGACCCTGCTGGAAAACCTCCGCTTCGACCCGCGCGAGACCAACAACGACCCCGAACTGTGCCGCATCCTGGCGGGTTACGCCGCTGTCTACGTAAACGACGCCTTTGGCGCCGCGCACCGGGCGCACGCCAGCACCGAAGGGATAGCCCAGTTCCTGCCCAGCGCGGCGGGGCTCTTGCTCGAGCGCGAGCTCGCGGTTCTGGGCAGGCTGCTAAAGAACCCCGACAAGCCCTTCAAGGTGATCCTGGGTGGCGCCAAGGTCTCGGACAAGATCGGCGTGATAGAGAACCTGCTGGCGGTGGTCGACGAGATCCTGATCGGCGGGGCGATGGCCTACACCTTCTTCAAAGCCCAGGGCTTTGAAGTCGGCAGGTCGCTGGTCGAGGACGACAAGCTGGAGCTGGCTCGAGACCTGCTCGAGCAGGCTGACAGCAGGGGCGTGGTGATGCGCCTGCCTGAGGACTCGGTCTGCGCGGCGGAGATCGGCGCAGGGGTCGAGACCAGCGTTCATCCTTCGGATGCCATTCCCGCAGCGCTCATGGGCCTCGACGCCGGGCCGGAGGCGGTCAGGGGCTACCAGGACGCCCTCAAAGACGCCAGGACGGTCTTCTGGAACGGACCCCTGGGCGTTTTCGAAGTGCCGCCCTTCGACCGGGGAACGCGCGCCATCGCCGAGACCGTCGCCTCGCTGGCGGCTTACAAGGTGGTGGGCGGCGGCGACTCGGTGGCGGCGGTCAACGCCGTGGGCGTACAGGACAGGATCGACCACATCTCGACGGGCGGCGGCGCCTCGCTCGAGTTCTTGGAGGGCAAGACGCTGCCCGGCGTCGCCGCCCTCTCACGCTAAGCCGGAAGGCAGCGTTCAAACCCAACACCTCCCAGTCGGCGAGCGTGTTAGCCCTTGTCTCGCAGCGCCTCCTGCAAGGCCGGCACCACCGCGTTCACGTCGCCGACCACGCTGTAGTCGGCCACTTTGAAGATGGGCGCGTCGGCGTCCTTGTTGACGGCGACGACGACCTTGGAGCGGTTCATGCCCGAGAGGTGCTGCACCGCGCCGGAGACGCCGAGCGCGATGTAGAGCGTGGGCGCGACGGTCTTGCCGGTCTGGCCGACCTGCTCGGCGTAGGGCCGCCAGCCCGCATCGACCACCGCGCGGGTGGCGCCGATGCCGGCCGAGAGCGCATCGGCCAGGGGCTCGACGAGCGTGTCGAAGGCCTCGGGAGAACCCAGGCCGCGCCCACCGGTGATAACCACATCGGCCTCCTCGAGCGCCACCCGGCCGGTGCTCGCCGCCTTCTTCTCGCCCACCTTGACGCGAGTGTCGCTGTCGGCAAGCTGCACCCTTACCTCTTGGACCGTGCCGCCCGCGCCCGCCGCGGCCGGCGGGTAGACGTTGGGGGTGACGCTCACGACGACGGGGAGGCCCTCCGCCTCGACCGTCTCGGTGACGCGGGCGAGATAGCTGAAGCGCCTGCCGCTCAGCTTGCCCCCTTCCGCGGCGACCCTGCTGACGTTCTCGAGCAGCGGCGCGCCCAAGCGCAAGGCCAGGCGCGGCCCAAAGGAGAGGCCCGCTCTCGAGGCGCTCACCAGAACGACCTGCGCGCCCTTCTCCCTGGCGACCTCGGCGACCACCGTCGTCCAGGCCTCGGCGCGAAAGTCCTCGAGCGCCCCGTCCTGCGCGAGATAGACCGTGTCCACCACGCCGCCGAGCTCTCCCGCGAGAGCCTGCGCGTCCGCGCCGATGACCAGACCGGCAGCCTCCATGCCCATGCTCCCGGAGAGCTCCTTGGCGACGGTGGCCAGTTCAAAGGCGCTCTTCTTGAGCTTGCCGTTCGCGTGTTCTGCAACGAATAGAATCATGATGCCCTTTCTTTACCGGCGATCAACCTTTAGCCCTCTCCTCGGCGGAAGGGCCAGAGCCAAAGGCTGATCGCCAAAAGCTAAATGACCTTCGCCTCGTCGCGCAGGAGCCGGGCGAGCTCGGCTCCTGCTTCGGCCGGGTCGCCCGTCAGGACCTTGTTGAGGCGGTTTCGCGTCTGGACCTCCTCCTTGAGGATATGGGTCTTGGCTGTGGCGCCGCCCAGCTCGTCCAGGCCCAGCTTCTTCATCTCCTTGCGCTTGGCCTTCATGATGTTGGGCAGGGTCGGGTAGCGCGGGTCGTTCAAGCCCTGCTGGGTGGTGACCACCGCGGGCAGGGGCAGGCTGAGCGTCTCCGAACCCTCATCGGAGTCGTGGACGACCTCGAGGGCGCCGCCGGTAAGCTCGAGCCGCGTCGTCCAGTCGCTGTGCGGCCAGCCCAGGGCCTCGGCTACCGCCGGCCCCAGGGCCGAGGAGTCCCAGTCGGCCTGCTTGCCGCCCACGAAGACGAGGTCGGCCCCCTCCTCGGCGATGACCTTGGCGAGCGCCTCGGCCTGGGCGATGGGGTCGATGACCGCGTCGGTCTCTACGTGCACGGCGCGGTCGGCGCCCATCGCCAGGGCGGTGCGGATCGACTCCTCGAAGCGCTTGGGGCCGAGCGCCAGGACGACGATCTCGGCGTCCTCTCCGCCCTCGCGGAGGCGCAGGGCCTCCTCGACGCCGTACTCGTCCATGCCGTCGATGACGAAGCTGACCCCGTCCAGATCGACGCCGTCCGCGGAGGCGCGGATGCGCGCCTCGGCGTCGGGAACTTGTTTGATGAT